>CAJWIC010000143.1 GCA_913040905.1 uncultured Synechococcus sp.
CAAGGGAACGCCATACGCCGCTGCCGGCATAAACATGGCCTCCATAGTTCGGCTGCAGGCCCAGATCACTGATGGCAATCGCCCGGCAGCCGAAGTCGAGGGCGTCGAAGAATGCCGTTGAGGAGAGTGTGGCCAGCAGCCTGGCCTGCTTCAACAGCACCGGTAGGGGGCGATAGTCCAGCCGCAGGTTGGCCGGAGGCACCCCCAGGGTTTGCTTCAGGGTTGTGCTGATGTGGGTGTCGACGTCGTGGAAGGTGGCGTCTCCCGGGGCGATCCGGGGTTTGATCAGCACTTCCCAGTTGGGGGAGCGACGGGCCAAATCGCTGAGCAGCCGCACGAGCCTGGCTCGCTCGGTGGTCGATGCCGGCATGATCACCTGCTCGGCAAACACCAGTCGCCTTGGCCGCTGGGACACAGGGGCCAGGTCTGGGGAGGGGGCATTGCGCCGCAGACCGGTGAGCACGGTGCGCTGCTGCGCAAACGGTGTTCCCGCCACCAGCTGCTCCAGGGCGTCCTGATCGCGCGGGCCGCTGAGGCAGATCAGGTCGTAGCCCAGCCTCCAGCTCAACCCTTCAATGAAGTGGTCCAGCACCACACCGTTGAAACCACAGAACAGCAGGGGGCGCTGGGGATTCCGCTGCAGGGCGAGGCGGATGTCGTTGAGCTTGCTGCCCGTCAGGAAGACGCCGATGGCATCAAAGCCCTGCAGACGGCGATCGCGCAGCAGCCGGGCCAGGCTCTGACGGTGCAGGGTGGCCCGCTGGGCGAGACGCTCCAACAGCGCCCGGGGGGTTCCATCCCGCGGAATCACGTTGATGGTCCAGTGCACGTGCAGCACGGTCGGCGCGCTGCAGAGGGCCTCGCAGGCCAGCAGTTGGCTGTCACTGTCGGCAACCAACAGCAGTTTGAGCGTTGACTGGGTGGGGCTCGCCGTCATGGCTTCTCCCGGCGGGGGATGGCGTTCAGGGCTGAGAGCAGGCGGTCGGGTCCATCGGCGATCGCTGCGCCCATGCCATCAAGCCAGGCCTGGTTGGCCATCGGCAGTTCGCTCACGGCATCGAGGTGGGGGATGCTGCGCAGGCGATGCATGGCGCCGCAACCGAAGAAGCCTGTCGTGTTCTGTTCATCGTGGATGCCGTAGTCGCCCACGATGATCGGGATGCGGCCCCAGGCCATGGCCGCCAGGCTCCAGGGTGAGCTCACCGTCAGGCAGGCGCTGCAGGATCCCAGCAGTGGCAGCAGCTGTTCAGGGGTGGCTTCCACCAGGTTGTCGGCCAGAGGTGCGTCAGGGGGCAGCAGCGGCGTCGTTCCGCTCCAGCTGTGATCGCGTTGCAGCATCACGGTCCAGTTGGGCCGTTGCCTGGCCCAGGTGTTGAGTTGGCGCAGCAGCTGATCGCGGGCCCCCAGGTGGGTGGGGATCTGCTCTTGGATCAAGGCGAGCAGGAGGGGCTTGTCCGCCGGGGCAGACGGTGCTGTTCTGGCGAACCAAAAGCCCGTGCTGATTACGGGAGGCACCGGCAGGCTGGCGGGCCAGTTGAAGCTGAGCGATTGGAGCTGCCGGCGCTGGTGGTCGCCGCTCACCAGCAGCAGATCACAGCCCATCCGGAGGCTGAGATCGCGGATCAGGGCATCCCCCACCAAAGGCACGAGGGGGCCGCTGAACAAGGTCGCTGCCTTCCGTTCGCGTGCGCTGCAGAGATTTTGATAGGTCTGGACGAAGAGCTGAACCTGTTTCGGCTCCTGCAGGAAGAGGCCAATGGCGGAGACCTGGTCCAACAGGGGGTGTGCCGCCAGTTGCTGCAGGGTGATCTCCAGCTGAGCGGCAGGGGTGGCCAGGGGCTGGTGACCCTGGAGTTCTGGCCCCGCCGTGATGCAGCGCTGCCCCTGCTGTTCCAGCGCTTCTGCCATCAGCCCGCAGGCCGAACGCTCCAGCCCTCCGTCGCTGACCAGCAGCAGGGTCATCGTTCCCGCAGCAGTTTGGAGAGCCAGCCGAAGCCCACCACGCTGTCGCGCAGGCTGCGCAGCATGCGACGGGTGCGGTGACGTTTGCGCTGGCTGGAGCGGGCACCACCGGTGCTGAGCATGCGCCGGCCTCCGTTCTGCAAGGCGGCCTTCTGCCAGGCCGTGCTGCCCCAGCTCAGGGGGCCATGGCCGGAGTGTCCAAGGGGTGTCGCCGGTCTGTTCAGCCGGTCCACCAGGGCCGTGATGAAGCGATCCTCACCGTCCTGTTGAAACCCTTGCTGTTCAAGCCACTGGGCATCGTGGATGAGCTCGAAGGGGTTGGCCTTGATCGCGGCAAAGCTGGCGATGGCCCCCGAACTGGCAAAAAAGTGGTTGCCGAGGGTTTCGGTCACCCCCAGATCTCCGACGATGCGCGTGCTGATGCCCATCGCCATCGATTCCATCGCCGCCGTTGACGAGACGGTGATGGCGCAACCGCACTGGCGCAGCAGCAGGGTGGCAGGTTTGAAACTCAGGCGCAGATTCGACTGATCACGCGTCATCCTGTCGATCACGCTGGCCATCTCCCCATGGCGCCGGTGCAGGGTGCTCTCGATGCTCGATGTGCGTGGTTTGAAGATCACGGGGTGATTGGGCCAGGCGGCGGCCAGTTCCCTGATCTGCTCACAGAGGAACCTCCTCTGCAGGGGATGCACAGGAATCGAGGGTTGCTCGAAGAACACGATCGAGGGGTTCTCCGGGACTTCCGCGCGCTGTTTTGTGCGCCAGAGAATCGGCAGCCCTGTCACCACGGCATTGCTGCTGTCGAGGCCCAGGGCTTTGCGGCCACGGCCATAGAGGGCCAGATCGTCTGCACTGTTGAGGCAGAGCAGGTCGGCGCCCGAGCGATCCATCATTCCTTCGAGGCCGAAGCGGAACAGGATCCCCGGGTAAGCGCTGATCAGGCGTGGGCGCTTCTCCTGCTTTGCCCAGATGCTCTGCAGTTGGAGTAGGGCATCGCGGCTGCGCTGACCATCCAGACCAAGGATCAGGGCATCGACAGCCCCCGCCATGGCGCCCGTGAGCTGGCGCAGGTCGTTCCAGTTGTGTTTCTCAATCCGGGTCTTGGGGTCGATCCGCCGAATCTCGAGCCGCTGCCGCCGGGAGAGGGCTCGGTTGTTCAGTTGCAGCAGCAGCAAAGTGGTCTCGGCTCCCTCCCGCCGGCAGGCCGCCAGCATGGTCATGGCCAACTTGCCGAAGGAATCGAAGCAGGCGACGGCGGTGACCTTGCGGCCGGCGAGGCGCTTGGGTTCTGCGGGCGCCATCAACTCCGAGGCTTTCCTCGTCAAAATTACTCGGCTTTTTGGGCCGCGATGCTGCGGCAGAGGGCCAGATCCTTGGGCGTGTCAATTTCCGGCCCCACATGCTCCACCACCACCGGCCTGGCTGGGGGACAGAAGCGGCTGCAGCTGCGCCGGAATGCTGCAACGTTCATGGCGTAGATCGCGCCGGTTTCGAGAAACGCCGGTTCGAGGTCCTGGCGGCGTTGGCGGGGCAGCTCAGGGTTGTGGTTGATGCCACGACCATCGGCGCGCCAGAGGAAGCCATGCCAGGGGCTGACGGCGAAGCTGCTGTTGCAGTCATCTGCCTGCAGGGCACGCAGCACTGCATCGATCTGCTCGCCACTTGTGAAGGGGGAGGTGCATTGCAGAAACACCAGCTCCGCCTCCAGCGGTCCCTGCTGTTCCAGCACGTCGAGGGCATGCAGCAGTGCCGACTCCGAACTGGCGGTGTCGCCGGCGATGGCGGCGGGGCGGCGGATCACAGCGGCGCCCTCCGCTTCGGCGGCGGCCGCAATGGCGTCAGCGTCGGTGCTCACCACCACCCGACCCACCCCCTGGCTGGCCTGGGCGGCACGGATGCTGCGGCAGACCAGGGGCACATCCCCCACCGTTTGAAGGTTTTTGCCGGGAATGCCTTTGGAGCCACCGCGGGCGGGAATCAAGGCCAGCGCACCACGGGGGACTGCCATCGGCGAGGATTC
>CAJWIC010000144.1 GCA_913040905.1 uncultured Synechococcus sp.
CGTGTGGCTGCTCCCTTCCGGTCCTGACCAGATTTGGGCGTCAGAGCCGCATGGCCCGAGTCCTTGAAATGCTAGCAATAACCGCTGAGGCCCTAAACGTCGGTGCGTCCAGCTGATCTGATTCGACAGAAACAGAACGGTCGATCGATCACGATTCTCACCGCCTGGGACAGCCTTTCTGCGGCTCTCGTGGAAGCCGCTGGCGCGGATGCTGTTCTGGTGGGTGACTCGCTGGCGATGGTGGCCCTGGGGCATGCCACCACCCTGCCGGTGACCCTGGAGCAGATGTGTCACCACACCCTTGCGGTGAGCCGCGGATTCACCGCTGCACCCTCAAAGCAACCGCTGCTGATCTGCGACCTTCCCTTTCTCAGTTATCAGTGCGGGCCAGACCTTGCCGTGCAGGCAGCGGGAACACTGTTGAAGGAAACCCCGGCTGCCGCCGTCAAGCTTGAGGGGGCAGAGGCTGAGGTCCTGGCTGTGATTGATCGGCTGGTCCGGATGGGGATTCCCGTGATGGGCCATCTCGGACTGACGCCACAGGCGGTGCATCGTCTCGGCTACCGACGACAGGCCGAAGATCCGGTGAGTCAGGAACGGCTGCTCAACCAGGCAAGTGCCCTGGAGCAGGCCGGTTGCTTTGCGCTCGTGCTGGAGCATGTCCCATCGGCCCTGGCGGGGGTGGTGCGTCATCGTCTTCAGATCCCTGTGATCGGCATCGGTGCCGGAGACGACTGCGATGGCCAGATCCGTGTCACCGCTGACCTGCTGGGCCTGACGGAGCGGCAGCCACCCTTCAGCCCGGCCCTGATTCCTGGGCAGCAGCTGTTTGTGGAGGCTCTACGGACGTGGGTTGCTGCACAGACTCCCACCACAACACCACCTCCAGCAACACCCGATTGCTGAGCGCCATCCCCTCCGGATCCCTGAGTTGCCAGCGACCGGAACGTTTCTGCAGCAGCCCCTGCTCCAGAAATGTTGTCCAGCGCTCCTCCAGCGCCTCACCCTGCTTGATGGGGAGAACCACTCCCTCGCGACGTCGCAATCCCACGAGCAGAAGCTCGTCGAGAGGCATCCCGGCCCCGGCCCCAACCGGCTGTGGCTTCTCCAACCAGCGGCGATAGGCCTCCCGGGTTCGGGGGCGCGCCAGGCGTTCCCCCCCGACAGCCGACGTGGCACCCATCCCGAACCCCCACCAGCCGGCACCACTCCAGTAGACGCGGTTGTGGCGTGAGGCGTGCCCAGGTCGGGCGTGGTTGGAAATCTCGTAGCGGCTCAACCCAGCCGCTGCCAACCGCGCGCTGGTGTGGGCCATCAAACGCACCGCCAGGTCCTCCTCGGGCAGGTTCAGCTCCGCCCGCTCTGCCCTGCGGGCAAAGACGGTTCCGGGCTCAACGGACAGGTCATAGACCGATAGATGCGGCGCCTGCGTGGCAATGGCCTGGGAGAGCTGGTCGTCCCAGTGATCAAAGGTCTGACCAGGCAGGTTCTGAATCAGATCAAGACTCCAGCTCTGCAAAGCCCCGTCTCGACGGGCCGCACGCATCCAGCGGCAGGCCTCCAGCAGATCAGACCGCCGATGGCGTCGGCCAAGATCCATCAGAACGGCATCATCAAAACTCTGGCCCCCCAGGCTGATGCGGTTCACTCCGGCAGCGAGCACCGCCATCAGTTGCTGCTGATCGAAACTGGCGGGATCCATCTCCAGGGTGATTTCCGCACCCTGCTGCAGGCCGAACCGCTGACGCAGAGCTGCCAGCAGTGCAGTGATCTGAGCCGCCGTCAGCAGGGAAGGAGTTCCACCGCCGATGTAGACCGTCGACAACGGCGGACCGCCTGGAGCGGAAGCGATCTCGCGATGAAGCAGCTGCAGGTAGTCCTCGATGGAGCGGCTGCCCGGGCCATCCCTTGCGTCGACGCGATCCCCCAGTGGCACCACGGCGAAATCGCAGTAGTAACAGCGTCGATGGCAGAAAGGAATGTGGAGATAGGCGCTGCGGGGTGGGGGTGGATAGGGCATGCTGCGAACGTTCGACCTGAGCTGCCACGACCTGAGCCCATGGTGGATCTGCTCATCCTGCTTCTGTTCGTGGGGTCTGGCGCAGCCGCCGGCTGGCTGGGCATCCATCTGCTGCCGCAGCAATTGGTCAATCCGGACACGGACGCGGAACAGCTGCGACTGATCCTCACCGCAAGCGGCGGCGGCGCCGGTCTGCTGGCCGGACTGGTGTTCAAGCGTCTGCGGGTCCGCTTGATGCAGCAGGTGCGGACCATGCCGACGGATCTGCTGGTCAGCCGGGCGGTCGGTCTGATCCTTGGGCTGCTGGTCGCCAATCTGCTGCTGCTGCCCGTACTGCTGCTGCCGTTTGCCGGTGGAGTGGTGTTGCTGAAGCCACTGCTGGCTGTGGTGAGCAATGTGTTTTTTGGCATCCTGGGCAGCAACCTGGCCGAGGTCCATGGACGGACCCTGCTGCGCCTGCTCAACCCCTCCAGCACCGAAGCCCTGCTGGTGGCGGACGGGGTGTTGACCCCGGCGACCGCCAAAATCCTCGACACCAGCGTGATCATCGATGGACGCATCCGCGGGATGCTCGCCTGCGGACTGCTGGAAGGGCAGGTGATCGTGGCGGAAACGGTGATCAGTGAGATGCAGCAGCTCTCCGATTCCACCAACATCGAAAAGCGTGCCAAGGGTCGCCGCGGCCTCAAATTGCTGAAGGATCTGCGCGAGACCTACGGCCGCAGGCTGGTGATCAACAGCACCCGTTACGACGGCAACGGCACCGACGATCGACTGCTGCAACTGGCGGATGACACCGGGGGGACCCTGGTGACCGCTGATTTCAATCTGGCGCAGGTGGCCAGTGTCAAGAACCTCAAGGTGATGAACCTGAGTGAACTGGTGATCGCCCTGCGACCGGAGGTCCAGCCCGGCGATGAGCTCAATCTCAAGATCGTCCGCGAAGGCAAGGAGGAAAGCCAGGGGGTGGGCTACCTGGACGACGGAACGATGGTGGTGGTCAACGACGCCAAACCCCTGATTGGGCAGCGGAAGCCGGTCGTGGTCACCGGTGCCCTGCAAACCCCCACCGGCCGGATGGTCTTCGCCCGTCTGGGAACAGGAACATCCGCCGCCGGATCCAAGCTGAAGGGCAAGGCGAAACCGTCCAAACCGAACAGTCCCAAGACCGAAGGCCCCCGCTAGGCTCCTGCCACCCGAGTCGACGTGCGGTAGATGACGACATCAGCCCCCTATTACGGCGATAGCGCCGTGATGCGGACGCCTCCCCCGGACCTTCCTTCCCTTCTGCTGAAGGAACGGATTGTTTATCTGGGACTCCCCCTGTTTTCCGATGACGACGCCAAGCGTCAGATGGGAATCGATGTCACCGAACTGATCATTGCTCAGCTGCTCTACCTGGAGTTCGACAACCCCGAGAAGCCCATTTACTTCTATATCAATTCCACCGGAACGAGCTGGTACTCCGGTGATGCCATCGGCTTCGAAACCGAAGCCTTCGCCATCTGCGACACCCTGCGCTACGTGAAGCCCCCGGTTCACACCATCTGCATCGGCCAGGCGATGGGAACCGCGGCAGTGATTCTTTCTGCCGGCACCAAGGGACAACGGGCAGCACTCCCCCATTCCTCAATCGTTCTGCATCAACCCCGCAGCGGTGCGCAGGGTCAGGCGACGGACATCCAGATCCGTGCCAAGGAGGTTCTGCACAACAAGAAGGCCATGCTCGAAATCCTCTCCACCAACACCGGGCGTTCGGTGGAGGAGTTGAGCAAGGATTCCGACCGGATGAGCTACCTGACGCCGGATCAGGCGGTGGAGTACGGCCTGATTGACCGCGTGCTGAGCAGCCGCAAGGAGCTGCCGACCAGCCCCGGCATCTGAATTCACCCCTGCATATCTGTTCTCGTTTCTCCCCCCTCTGAACCATGCCGATCGGTACTCCCAGCGTCCCTTATCGCCT
>CAJWIC010000145.1 GCA_913040905.1 uncultured Synechococcus sp.
ATCAAGTCCCTGGAAGCAAGGTCCGCCGACCTTGTCAGTCTTGGCTCGGATGTTCTTGCACCGTTCGACCGTTCAGGCTGCGACTGGGCTCCTGGGTGGATCCTTCAGGTGCTGAAGCGGCATCAGCCCGATCACCTTGCCCAACTGCTGTCCTCCACTCCAGAGGGATGGCTGAAGCTGGTTTCAGCGGTTGGCGTGGATTACAGCCCGCTGCAGCAAGCTCTGCTGGATGAGGCGTTTGAAACGGCTGATCGCATCACCAGTGCAATCCTGCGTCAGCTTGCGGGGCCTGCTGCGGAAGCAAGGGGTTACGTCTATTTCAGTGAGGTCCCAGGCATGGCTGGTCTGGATCTGATCAGTCTTGACCGGTTGTGGACGGTGTATTCCCAGGGGCGATTCGGATTTTCCATGCAGGCGAAACTCCTGGCTGGCCTTGACGGGCGCTACGAGCGGCTGTGGCCCCGGATCGGTTGGAAACTGGACGGGACCTGGACCCGTTATCCAGGAGCTTTCACCTGGACGATCGAGGCGCCTGAGGGCCACATGCCGCTGATCAACCAACTGCGAGGGGTACGCCTAATGGATGCATTACTGAATCATCCTGATCTCGTGACGCATCGAGGCGCACAGGGACTGTCCTGATCGCTGAGACCCGGTAAGTTCAAAAGTGAGCTGACGATGCCTGGTCGTGATCCTGCAGCAGGCTTCCTCCAGCGCATCAACGACTGCAGCGGCTTCCTTTCGAGATCGTTTCCGCTGGGCCGATTTCGTGTTGCCGTCAACCTTGCAGCTGTCTCCACTGTTGGAGCTGCTGATCGAACCAGTGGGTTGCCTGATGACCTCCCAGCGGGTCGAACTCGGACTGCATGAAGCTCTGGTGAATGCAGTACGCCATGGCAATGCGGAGGATCCAGCCAAGCGACTGCGGATCAGGCGGATCACCACTCCGAACTGGTTGGTTTGGCAGGTGCAGGATGAAGGCAGTGGATTACCTCAGCATGCCCGTGCCGCCACGCTCCCGGATCAACCGGAAGCCCTCAGTGGTCGGGGACTCTTTCTGATTCATCAGTGTTTCGATGACGTTCGCTGGAGCCGGCGCGGCAACCGTCTTCAACTCGCCTGCCGGCGGCCGCTCAATGATGCGGACAACCCGGGTCTTTCAACTCTCCACTGATCCAGCCCAGGGCCTGCTCTGTCAGCGCCTTCACGTCGTCTCGCTCCCCTTCATTGAGCAACGTCACAAGGGCAGCACTCAGCAGTTCGGCTCCCCGTCGATCCCAGCGACTTTTGAGGCGATGCCAGTTGCGGTCATCAATGCTCAGCAGAGCATGCAGGTCACGGCTTGTGGAGAGAGCCTTCTCGGACCAATCCGATTGTGTCCGATCCATGGGGGTGGTGCATTCTCTGTCTAGTTTCGTGGAAGCCCAGACCGGTGGATGCGGACGCGACGACAGCCGATGCGCTGGCTTCACTCCAGCGGCCGGGTGATCCAGGTCGGACGCGTTCAGGACCTGGCGGTGAAGCGGGTTGGGGGTGTGGCTGCACGCCGGGGAGCTCAGCGTCTGGGGATGGGACGACGGTTGCTCGCCTTGAAGATCGACGGATGGACTGTGACAACAGAATCAGGAGATCGATTCTGGAGAGGACTGCGCTGGGGAGGTGCAGGCTTCAGCCTCGCCTGGTTGCTCAACCTCGGGCTGCGGTGATGTCGCGGATCGATCAGGCCGCCACCTTGGAGGAATCCTGCTCGACGACCACGAGGGATATCAGTGTCTCGTTGGAGCTGGCTTGGGGAGATGTGGTTGGCAGGTCCGTTGGCTGGTTGAGTTCCTGACCCCGTAGCCAGGCGTGATGAAGAGCCCGGCGACGACGATCCTCGGAGAGAACCAGTCGATCAGCAGCGCTCTGAGGACTTTCTCCAGGCAGCACGGCGGTGCGTAACCGAATCCCAAAACCGTGAGCTTCCACCTGAACATGACCCTCCATCAGGACCACCTGGAAGGTCCAGCCCTGGAGCCAACGGAGTCGGAAGGGATTGGTCATGAATGTCCCTTTCGGCAACGTGCACACCCTATGGCGCTGTCGCCATCGTGCAAGGCCAGGTGTCAGGGAATGCGTTCAGGCTGACGTTTGGATGGGCTTTCTTGCACTCCAGACCCGTGTCATGAAGTGGGTTTCAGCGGTTACGGCCTCGAACCCTGCCTGGATCAGACGGGCATCGATGTCGTCTGCGATGTAGTCGCGGTAATAGGGCTCATGGAAGACACGACGGAAATTTTCCATTGCCACATGGAACTGTGGTGAATCAGCCAGCTGAACGGAATCTGCCAAGACAAAGACGCCGCCAGGCTCCAGCACACGCCAGGCTTCCCTGATGACGTTCTGTCGAGCCTCAGCCGGCAGTTCGTGCAGGAGAAAGACGCATGTTGCAGCCTGCAATCCAGCATCAGCGAAGGGGAGTGTTTCTCCATTGGCACGAATCAGTTGCACCAGAGGGGCCTGGCCGTTGTTGAGCCAGCGGTTGGCCTGGCGCAGGTAGGCCTCGGAAAGATCGGCGCCGATGAGTTCGGCATGGGGAAGGGCTGCGCGGATCTGATGGAGCGTTCGACCTGTGCCGGTAGCGATGTCGAGCACCCGCAGGGTTGAGGGGCTTCGGTCGGAGAAATGCTTGAGACCTCGCTTCAGGGGGGCCAGCACACGACGCCGCATGGCATCGGCGGTTCCGTTGAACAGAATTTCAACCTGCAGGTCGTACAGACCTGCGGAGTGATCGCTGAGATAACCATCGGTCTGGTGATGGAAATTCTGCAGGTAGTAATCAGGGAAAAGGCTGCTGTCGGTTTCTTTGGGAAGATCGCGCACGTTGCGTTCCTTGCGGCGATTCCACATGGAGGGGAGGTCGAGCCAGACCATGGGATAGCGGCTCGCCCAGTCAAGCCAGGGGGCATCAAAGAGCTGGGATTCCGGGTAGGTGCCCTGCTGGGCCTCGTCCCAGTCCCGTTCTTCCAATTGAGCCATGGAGCTGCGCAAGTCCTTCAGCAGCTCCGGTGGAACGCTCTCCGTGCTGGGGACGGCTTCGGGGGCCAGCAGCTCCATCAGTTTGGTGCTCAGTTCCTTGTGAGCCAGCCCAGCGATGGCTTTTCCCTGCTGCAGGGTCGTGTAAGCCAGCTTGCTGAAGGGCGTGGTCGCCATTCCATCAATGCACCAAGTGGACTATTCCAGCGAATGTCCTTGAAAACCGCGGCATCCCTGATCCACAAAAAAACCCGCCTCCTTGGAGACGGGCCGATGAATGTCAAGTGACGGCGATCAGGCGTCGTAGTACATCGTGAATTCGTGGGGATGAGGGCGCTGACGCAACTGCTGAACCTCTTCGTATTTGAGATCAATCCAGTTGTCGATGAAGTCGTCGCTGAACACGCCACCGGCGGTTAAGAAGCCCCGATCGGCGTTGAGCGCTTCCAGAGCACCATTGAGTGAAGGGGGAACCGTGGCGATCTTGGCCAGCTCCTCAGCAGGCAGTTCAAACAGGTCGCGGTCTTCACCGTCGCCGGGGTCGATCTGATTTCTGATGCCATCCAGACCAGCCATGACCATGGCGCTGAAGGCCAGATACGGGTTGGCCAGGGCATCACCGGATCGGAATTCGAGGCGCTTGGCCTTCGGGCTGGGGCCGGTGAGCGGAATGCGAACTGCGGCGGAGCGATTGCCTTCGGAATACACCAGGTTCACTGGAGCTTCAAATCCTGGCACCAGACGCTTGTAACTGTTGGTGGTGGGGTTGGTGAAGGCCAGGAAGGCGGGAGCGTGCTTGAGGATGCCGCCGATGTACCAGCGGGCCGTCTGGGACAGATTGGCGTAGGTGCCTTCACCAAAGAACAGTGGCTGGCCTCCCTTCCACAGGCTCTGGTGCACGTGCATGCCGGAGCCGTTGTCGTTGAAGACCGGTTTGGGCA
>CAJWIC010000146.1 GCA_913040905.1 uncultured Synechococcus sp.
TGTTCGAGAAGATGTCGAAGTCGAAATACAACGGCGTTGATCCCGCGGCGGTGATCGATCGCTACGGCGCCGACACCGCTCGCATGTTCATCCTGTTCAAGGCGCCGCCGGAAAAGGATCTCGAATGGGATGACGCTGATGTGGAGGGTCAATTCCGTTTCTTGCAACGGATCTGGAGGCTGGTGGAATCCGCCAACACCAAAATCGAGACCCTCGAACCGGAGGAGCGCTCTGAGCCACTGTCCGAGAGCGATGCCACGGTCCGACGCGCCATTCACCTGGCCATCAAGGCGGTGAGTGAGGATCTTGAGGATGAGATTCAGTTGAACACCGCCATCGCGGAGCTGATGAAGCTCACCAATGCGATCACGTCCGTGGGTGTGACGGAAATGACCACGCCAGTGCTGAAGGAAGCCCTTTCGACACTGCTGCGACTTCTTGCTCCCTTCGCACCTCATCTTGCTGAAGAGCTCTGGCATCAGCTTGGTGGGACCTCCAGCGTGCACCACGCCGGTTGGCCAGAGCTGGATCCAAGTGCACTGGTTCAGGATTCAGTGGACCTTGTGATTCAGATCAAAGGCAAGGTGAGGGGAACGATTCAGGTTCCCGCTGACGCCGACAAAGAACAGTTGGAAGCCCTGGCCTTGGCCAGTGATGTTGCAGCGAAATGGCTGGAGGGACAACCACCCCGACGCGTGATTGTGGTGCCGGGGAAGTTGGTCAACCTGGTGCCCTGATTCAGCTGCGGCTGAACCGCAGGCTGGCCGGGTTGGCCCAATCTCCTTCGGCCCGGTAACCACGATCGTTACCAGCGAGATGACGCATGATCCAGAAAACGGATTCATCGCTTCCGTCACCAACGGCCTGACGGATTTCGTTGACGGAGCGTGAAGCCCCATCCTGAAGAACGGCCTCGACCCTGCTTTGAAGATCCAGGATTGCCGCTGCAGCTTTCTTCCCCGCTTCAACACCGGGCTGGTGATAAGCATTGATATTGACCAGTTCCCCGTAGAAACCAACAGCACGCTCGAACAGAGCAATCAACGCACCCAGGCGACGGGCATCAAAGCGACGCATGCTGATACTCAGGCTTTGGCGCCCTCCTTCCGTCAGGGCTGAACGCGTTCCCTGCAGGAAACCATCGAGGAAGTCACCGGGACATTCGTCTTTGATCACCGGAACATCGGCGACATCCTCGAGGACCTCGATGAACGTGGCGAAGAAGTTGTCAACGCCGTCCCGGAGTTGCTGCACATAGGCATGCTGGTCTGTGGAGCCCTTGTTGCCGTAAACAGCGATGCCCTGATTCACCTGCTTGCCGTCACGGTCGAGACGCTTTCCGAGGGATTCCATCACCAGCTGCTGCAGGTAGCGGCTGAACACCTCGAGACGATCGCGATATGGAAGCACCACCATGTCCCGCAGTCCCTTGCCATCCCCGGCAACAAACCATGAGGCCGCCATCAGGGCTGCTGGATTGCGGCGCAGATCTGCAACACGGGTCGCGGCGTCCATCTGCGCAGCGCCGGCCAGAAAATCGCGGATGTCAGCACCGATCAGAGCTCCGGGCAGCAGACCCACGGCACTGGTGATGCTGGTTCGGCCTCCCACCCAATCGAACATGCCGAAGCGTTTGAGCCAACCGTCCTGTGTCGCTTCCCGATCGAGCTTGCTGTCGAGCATGGTGATGGCAACGGCCTGATCGGCCCAGCGGCCACCGCGGGCTTCAAGACGATGCCGCGCCTGCTCCATACCAAGATGCGGCTCGGGAGTGCCGCCGGACTTGCTCACAGTGACGACCAGAGTGGTGGCAAGGCGATCGTCAAGGGCAGCCAGAACTGCACTCATGCCGTTGGGATCAACGTTGTCAAAGAAGTGAAATGGCAGCCCACCGCCATGCGACTGAAGGGCTTTGATCATCAACAGCGGGCCCAGACCGCTGCCACCGATGCCGATCCAGAGAACATCGGTGAACGGTTGTCCACCGGGCGATTTGATGACCCCACTGAGCACATCCCGACCGAACTGTTCAATCCGATCAATTTCAGCAGTGATGTGATCACGGACCGTGTCACTGGGCGCCAACTCCGGGGAACGCAGCCAGTAGTGCCCCACCTGGCGCTGCTCATCAGGATTGGCGATCGCACCGGCTTCGAGTTCTGCCATGGCCGCAAAGGCCTTATCGAATTCCGGTTGCAGCTGTTCGAGGTGAGCTGGATTGAGATGCATGCGGCTGATGTCCAACCAGATGCCGAGATCCTCGTGGTACCAAAGGAGATCGCAGAATCGCTGCCATTGAGTCTGAGCGTCACTGGCACTGAAATCCGGGAAGCTCATCGGGCACTGATGTTTCACACCGACCGAAGGTATCCAGAATCGTCTCGGCATGCCCATCCCCTGGGACACCCCGGCTAGTTTCAAGAGCGATTTGCACGGAGACCTGGGTCTGATCCATGCGTGAACTCCTGAAGCGCAGTGGAGCCCTGGTCTTGGGTCTGGCTCTCGTTTTCCCTCCTTCGGCATCCAAACCGCCGATCGAGGAACGGATGGCGATGAACCAGCTGGTAGAGAGAGATGAGCAGCCTGATCCATCCGTTTTCTCGCCCGCGGAACTGCAGCTCCTGCAGCAACGGTTCGGGGTCCATGGCCCTCAGACGACGCTGGCGCAGCTGTTCACTCGGGGGGTGGACCAGCTCCAGCCCCTTCGCGACCTGACCCTCGATCAACTCAAACAGCTCAAACCGGTGATCGTCAGAGCGTCTCACCAGCAGCGGATCAATCCGATGCTGGTGACAGCGATTCTGTTTGACGAAATTCAACACTCCAAACCAGGGGAAAGTCTTCCGTTCATCGCTCATTCCGGACTGGTGAAGACCCATGGACCGGCACAACTGGCCATTACCGAACTGATCCACCAAGGCCTTCTGCCGGCTCATCCCAACGCCGATGAGATCGCCTGGGCCAGGAATCAACTGTTGGACCCGCAGAAGAGTGTGGTGTTACTTGTGGGAAAGATGAGTCGTCTGAAGCAGGAACTAGGAATTTCCACGGATCGACGACTTGATGCCAGCAGCTCCTACAGCGATGCCAAAGCGATCGCCACCCTGGCTTATCTCCACAACGGAAAGTTGGATTACCCAAAACGCATCTTGAGTTACATGCAGGACCCTGAACTGCATGGGCTGATCTACAGCTCGAAACGCAGCCAGCCCTTTGTTTTGCTCTAAAGATTGACGGGGCTCAGAAGTGAACGCCAAGTCCCACGTTCAACCAGGAGTGATGGGGCGACACCACAACACGACGATGCACGGGGCGATAAACGGGTCGGTACACAGGATGAACGACCCTCACCCAAGGCGTACCGGCGGTGCGCAATGCATGTTTGTAACCCTTCCGATAACCCTTGGCATAGGCCTTCTGTTTTTTTCCTGAGTGGTGATGGGGATGATGACCATGCCAGTGGTGGTGAACGTTGTGAGCCTGTGCTTCGAAAGCAAAACTCAGGCCGGCCAGCGCAAATGCGGCAAAACCAGCGGTGACCAGACCTTTGGATGGCATGGGCGTCAAATCAACTGACCAAACCGTACGGAGACGGCATTCACAGAACGTGTCTGAAGCGGATTGGATTGATGACTGAATGTGATTGCTCAGCCATCGACGTCAGGACACACAAAGATCACCCAGAGCGGCAAGGCGATACTGCAGCGATGCCCAGTTGAAGCTGCGAGGGTCTGATCGTTCTCCGCCAAGATCGACATGGCGATGGGTGGTAATTGCTGCTGGAGACAGCTTGAATCGCTTGATCCAATCAGACAGAACGATGGCCAGTGCGTCGTACTGACGCGAGGTGTACCCCGTGTGTTGGGACGCATCATTGGCACCGCTTTCAGGCGTTTCCAGGCTGACGTGCAGTGCAAAATTGTT
>CAJWIC010000147.1 GCA_913040905.1 uncultured Synechococcus sp.
CTCCGGATGGCGCCGGCCGTCGCCGTCCCGCGTTTCAATCCGCACGTGCAGATCGTCGAGTCGCTCGGGAGCCGAGGGATCGATCAAGACCACGGCATGGCTCCAGGGCTTGAGGCAGACATCCGCCGCCTTGGCAATCAGCACCAACAGATCCATCACCTAGGGCAGTGCACGAATCGACCGGATCAACAGGCGGATCGCGCCGGATCGAAACCCAGGATTGAGTGCACCGCCATCGCCGAACTTGGAGTGCAGAACCTGAATCCGGGTGACCCCTGAGCAGTCAAACCGCAGCGGCAGACCCACCGGTTTGGCACGCACGGTGGGCCTGAGATCGGAAAAGGGAACCACCACCTGGGTGACGCCAACGGGCTCCGTTGGAACATCCACCACCCAGCGCAGGCCACCGGGGATCAGTTCGGTGAGTCCCATGGCCCCATCCCGGCAACCAAGGGCGATCTTCAAGGTGCGGCCCTCCCCCTCCACCGCCAGTTGCAGGGCCGAAAACGGTGAGAGATCCAGTGGAGGCTGCAGACGAGGCGAGCGGCAGCTGACGAAACCACCACCGGCTTCGATCAGCTCCCCCTCCAGCACGAGTCCTTCGGGAGTGAGGCGACAACCGGCACGGGAGCGCCCACCCATGATGGTGTCATTGAGACTGGTCCAGTCAGCGAAATCGCTGCCCTGGACAAGGATCTGCTCAGAGGCTGGCGGTTGCATCCCGATCGGCAAGGATCAGGACATCACTAGCAGGTTGGACCAGCCGTGCGGGGGTGCGATCGCTGGATTCGCCGGGATCCACAAGCCTGCGCAGGGCCTCCTGCTTGCCCGCTCCACTCACCAGAAAGATCACCTGCCGAGCGGCACTGAGCACCGGTGCGGTGAGCGTGATGCGGTCGAGTCCCTTGCCTCGGCCAACCGTCGCCCACTGATCGGTCACCGTTGGTGCCTCAGTTCCCGGAAACAGCGAGGCGGTATGGCCGTCATCGCCAAGCCCCAGCAGCATCAGATCAAACACCGGCGGCTCCCCCGGACAGAGTTGCGCCACAAGGTCGGCAAAGGCCGCCGCACTGGCCTCTGCATCCGCCAACTCCACAGTGGGAACGGCGTGGAAACTGGCGGAGTGACCGGGGCCATCCGCCAGCAGGGTGCGGCGCAGCATGCGGGCATTGCTGGAGTCATCATCCGCAGCCACCCAACGTTCATCGCCGAGCAGCACATCAACCCTGTCCCAGGGGAGGTGTTCCTGGCCCAGCAGCGCGTAAGCCCTGGCGGGTGTGCTGCCACCGGAGAGGGCAATGCGGCAACGATCGCGCTGATCCAGCACCAGGCTGATCTGGGCAGCAATGGTGTCTGACGCCTGACGGGCCAGCGCGTCGGGATCGCTGGCCCGCTCGATGCGGTAGTTGGTCATCAGCGTGCGGCTCAGCCCAGCCACTCGGTGTGGAAGGTGCCGTCCTTGTCGACCCGCTGGTAAGTGTGCGAGCCAAAGCAGTCGCGCATGGCCTGCACCAGGTTCTGAGGCAGGCGACCGGTGCGGTAGCTGTTGATGTAATCCAGGGTGCTGCTGAAACAGGGCACGGGAATACCGGATTCAGCGGCACCGGCCACCACCTTGGCCAGACCGGGCAGACGACGGTTGATCTGATCCGCAAACCAGGGATCGAGCATCAGGTTGGTCAGATCAGGGTTGGCACCAAAGGCATCCTGAATCCGTTGGAGCAGACGGGCACGGATGATGCAGCCGCCTTTCCAGATCTGGGCGATGGAAGGCATGTGCAGGCTGTAGTCCAGATCCCTGGAGGCGATGCGCAGCAGTTCCATGCCCTGGGCATAGCTGGCGATGCAGCTGAGCACCGTGGCATCCATCAACGGAGCCATGGCGTCGTCGGGTGTGCCCAGATCGAAATCCTTGATCGCAGGTCCCTTGAGAATGGATTCGGCGGCCATCCGCTCCGGCTTGAGCGAACTCATCACCCGTCCATTCAGTGATGCGTAGATGGTGGGAACAGAAGCACCCATCTGCAGGGCTGTGACCACGGTCCACAGACCGGTGCCCTTCTGACCGGCCTGATCCATGATTTTCTCAACCAGATCCGCGCCGTCCTGCGGATCTTTCGTGCGCAGACAAACCTCCGTGATCTCCACCAGATAGGAGGAAAGCTCCTCGGTGGCGTTCCACTGAGCCAGCACATCGGCCATCTGCTCGCCGTTCATGCCCTTGACCCGCTTCATCAGGTCGTAGCCCTCAGCCAGGATCTGCTCGATGCCGTACTCAATTCCGTTGTGGACGGTCTTCACCAGGTGACCGGAACCACCGGGACCGATGTAGGTGACGCAGGGGCCGTCATCCACCTGGGCCGCCATCTTGTTCACCAGGCTCTCAATGGCGTCGTACGACGCCTTGGTGCCACCGGGCATCATGCTCGGACCTTCCAGGGCACCTTTGGCACCGCCGGAGACGCCCATACCGATGAAGCCGAAGCTCTTGCTCTCCAGCTGCTTCACCCGACGCTCGGTGTCGTGATAGTCGGAGTTGCCACCATCGATGAGCAGATCCCCTTCCTCCAGAAACGGGGAGATCTGATCCACGACGGCATCCACAGCCGGGCCGGCCTTCACCATCATCAGGATCCGACGGGGACGCTCGAGCTTGCTGACGAAGTCCTGAAGATCCGTGGCTCCCTGAATGTTCCTGCCCTGGCCGCGACCGTTAAGGAACTCCTCCGTCTTGGCGTAGGTGCGGTTGTAGACCACGCTCGAGAAGCCGTTGCGCTCAGCGTTGAGGACGAGGTTCTCCCCCATCACGCCGAGACCGATCAGACCGAAGTGAGACTGGGACATGGCCTTGGGGACCACTGACGACTGCCGTCAGTGTGAGCACCAAAATCAAATCCGACAGCCCTTCTGAGAGTTTCTGTCAGGGATGGGGGATGGAGGTTTCCGCTGTCGCAGTGATGACAGAACCCAACATCCGTCAGATCACAGTGCCATCCTGAATGGTGGCGTTTTTCTGCACCACAACGATGCCATTACGAATGTAGAAACCTTGATCGGAACGATCGGCTTCCTCAACGTGATCCTTGTTGACGATGGTGACGTTGGAGCCGATACGTGCATTCTTATCGAGAATGGCGCGCTTCACGGTCGTGCCCTGACCCACACCCAACGGAATGCCACCACGTTCCTTCAGGACGGCACGCTCGTCGCTGGATTCGAAGAAATCAGCACCCATCACCAAGGTGTCCTGGAGGACCACATCGCTTTCAACGCGACTGCGAACGCCGAGAACGCAGTGGTGAATGCTGCAGGATTTCAGAATCGAGCCTTCACCGACGATGGAATTGGTGATCTGAGCATCAACGAGTTTGCTCGGCGGAAGGTAACGGGGGCGGGTGTAGATCGGAAACTTTTCGTCGTAGAAGCTGAAGGGGGGTGTGGGTTGCTGGGTGAGCGCCAGATTGGCTTCGTAGAACGCCCCGATCGTTCCAATGTCTTCCCAGTAATCATCGAAAACATAACTTTTTAGCTTGTCACCACGCTTGAGAGCTTCAGGGATGACTTCCTTACCGAAATCCGTATAGCCAGGGTTGGAGTCGAGAAGATCAAAGAGGGTGTCTCTGCTGAAGACATAGATACCCATGGAAGCCAGGTAGGGGCGCTCCTTGGCTGATTCCACACTCAGTCCGAAGCGACTGGTATCAACGGCCATTTCCAGCAGGGCATCACCCTTGGGCTTTTCACGGAACTCCTTGATCACTCCATTCTCATCGGTGCGCATCAAACCGAAGGCTTCCGCCTGTTTGGGATCCACCGGAAGAGCTGCAACGGTGAGATCAGCGCCGGAGCTACGGTGGTGTTCTACGAACAGGCTGTAATCCATCCGATACAGCTGGTCGCCGGACAGGATCAGATATTCA
>CAJWIC010000148.1 GCA_913040905.1 uncultured Synechococcus sp.
CTGCCCAGCTGCATCAACTGCTGGTAATCGCCGAACAGGCGCTTGGCTTCGTCTTGAACGATGTCGGAATCAAAGAAAGCCATTCACTCCCATGTCGATCCATTGAGAGAAATTCTGCAGACTTCCTGTGTTCGATGGCAGTGCGGTTTTACGCCATGCCCACCATTGCCTTAGCCCTGAACATCGTCAGCGTTGAACCTCACCGCCCAGCTGCCGGCCATGCGTGAGACGCTCCGGCGCAGTCGTTCCGAGCTTGGGCGCCGCCGCACGGTGATCGCCAGCGCCGATCGGGTGCTGATCACCAGCGTGGTGGCTGTGTTCGACAGCATCGGTCCCCTGCTGGGGGCCACCACCAGCGAAGCCGACGCCCTCTCCTGCCTGCAGCACACCCCGGTGGATCTGTTGATCTGCAGCGATCAGCTGGAGAGCGGCGATGGCCCGTCGCTGGTGCGTCAGGCCCGCACCCTGCATCCGCAGCTGATCTGCCTGATGCTGATCCAACGGCCGCTGCGCAGCACGATCGAAGCGGCCACCGCCGCCGGCTGCCAGGGGCTCTGCAGCCGCGACCTGGTGGGCAACGGTCATCTGCTCAAGGCCCTGCAGGCCATCGACAGCGATGACCTCTACATCGACCCAGTCATTGCCGGCGTGCTGCGCCACAGCCGGCTCAGCCCCAGCGGCCGCTCCCTCAAGCCGGGGCTGACCGTGCGGGAGGAGGACGTGCTGCGCGGCATCTGCCGCGGCCTCAGCAACCAGGAGATCGCCGACCAGCTCAACCTCTCCATCGACACCGTGAAGCACAGTGTCACCGCCGTGCTCAGCAAGCTCGACGCCCGCGATCGCAGCCAGGCCATGCTGATCGCCTTCCGCAATGATCTGGTGGAGCTGCCGCCCCCCCTGCCCCGCTGGACCCCATAACCCCTTCTCAATCCCTCCGGGGTCTCAAGCGGCTTGTGATCAGCGCAATAGCCCTCAACGGTCTTCTGGCCAGCCCAGCCAGTGCCGAACTGGATGACACCACCATCAGCGTGGCCGTCGCCCAGGGCAATGCCCACTGCCTGATTGAGACCAAAACGATGTCGAAGGAGGAGGCCCTCTCCATGGCCCAGGCCTTCATCGCCAGCGACGGCATCAGCGACAAGGCCCGCGATGCGGTGACCTCACGACCGGAGTTCAGTGACCTGATGAACGCTTACATCGCCGATCAGGGCGGCTGCAAAGCATTGGTGAAACAGCTGCAGCAGTGACGCACCCCGCCGTGATCGGTAGGGTCAGCCCACGCTTTGCCACCTGCCCTGCCTGATGCCGCGCCGTCACTGGTTGGACCCCCTGGCCCGACGGGTGTTGCAGGCCGCAGGTGAGTTGCCGACTCCAGCGGCATCGACACCGGCGGCATCGACGCCTCCCCCACCGGCCTGGACGATCGAGGTGAACCGCGCCAGCCGGGAGCAGTGGTTGCAGTTGCCCGGTTGCAGCGCGGACACCGCTGATCTGCTGCTGCGCCTGCAGCGGGGGGGTGTGCAGTTCAGCTCGGTGGAGGAGCTGTTCCGACTGCTGGAGCTTCCCGGAGAGCTTCAGGTGCTCTGGGGTCCTCATCTGGTCGTGCACTGGCACGGCGATGCCCCGCCGCAACCGCCCGCGGCCCCGCTGGATCTCAACAACGCCAGCCCCGAGGAGCTGCAGACCCTGGGCTGGCCTGAACAGCGGCTGCAGGGGCTGCTGCGGGAGCGCCGCCGCGATGGATTCCGCGATCTTGCCGACCTGCAGGAACGGCTCTGCCTGCCCGCCAGTGCCATCGAAGCCCTGATCGGTCGGGTCTGCTTCGAAGCCCGGCGAGCCGGGCCATCCCTGCCCCTGAACTGATGCAGGGGGATCTGTTTGCCAGCGCCGGACTGGCCACATCACCAGCCGCGGAGCTGATGCTGGATGCCGATCAACTGCAGGCCTGGCAGCAGCGGCTCCATGGCCATCAGGCTCCGTTGTTTCGCGGCGACCCTGAGCGCACCAGTCAGACCACCCTGTTCGGCGACAGCCGCAGCGATGCGGTGCGCGCCATCGATCCCCTGGCCCTCACGCCGCTGCCGCTGACTTTCTGGCGCTGGCCCGACAGCCCCCACGCTGGAGCGGCGATGTATTTCGTCCTCGATCGTCCGGCGGATCTTGAGCAACCGCTGCTGCTCTACATCGGCGAAACCATGGCCGCTGATCGCCGCTGGAAAGGGGAACACGACTGCAAGGCCTACCTGGCGGCCTACGGCGAAGCCCTGCAGCGCTGCGGGCTGTCCCATCAACTGAGCATCCGCTTCTGCAGCGATGTGCCCCGCAGCACGAAGGCCCGGCGGGCTCTGGAACAGTCTCTGATCCTGAACTGGCTGCCGCCGTTCAACAAGGAGACCCGCCAGCGCTGGGCCACCCCCTTCACCGCTGATCTGTGAAGGGTTCCGCAGGCCTGCTGCTGCTCTCCGCCCTGCTGCTGGCCCCCGCCAGTGCCAAGGCCAATGGACTCCTCTCCCTGCAGCAGGCCCTGCTGCGCCATGGCTTTCGCATCGAGGTGCGCCAGCTGCCAGGCCGTGCCTACGGCCGTTTTGTGTCGTCCCAGAAGCTGCTGGAGATCTCACCGATCGTGCATGAACTCGGCATTGCCCAGCAGGTGCTTCTGCATGAAGCCGTCCATGCCGCCCAGAGCTGTCCCAGCGGCAAGCTCACGCTGATCGGCATCCAACGCCGGGCGGATCCCGCCGTGGAAAGCCGCATCCGTTATCTGCTCAGCAACCACTACCTCCAGGAGCACCTGTCCCTGGAACAGGAAGCGTTTCTGGTTCAAGGCCAGGACGACGCCGAAGCCCTGGTGGTCAAGGCCCTGGATGAGCGCTGTCAGCCGCCGTTGGAGTGAAGGATCACCCACACCAGGGGGCTGACGCCGATCAGGGCTGCCACGGCCAGCAGGGCCACATTGGAGACCATCTCCTCCCCGTCATCGGCCACCCCTCCTAGCAGCATCGCTACGCTCGGCATTTGCGACGCGCCAGGCCATGCGCTGCTCTCTTTCCAGCCAAGCTGTTCAGGACTGGTCCGGTGATGTGCTGGTGGTGGGGCTGCTGCAGGATCAGCCCGCTACGGAACTGGAAGCCCGCTTCCCCGGCCTGGGGGCAGCCCTGGAGCAGCAACAGTTCAAAGGCAAGCCGGCGGAGCAGCTGCTGATCAACCGCCTCGGCGACGACAGCCCCCAACGGCTGGTGGTGCTGGGACTGGGGCCCGCCAACGGATTCAACCTCGATGGGGTGCGCAGCGCTGCTGCCAGGGCCGCCAAGGCCGCCAGCGGCCACACCGGCAACCTGGGGCTGCAACTGAGCTGGGATGGTCTGGAGCCCGCCGCGGCTGCAGCCGCCGCTGCAGAAGCAGCACGGCTGGCCCTCTACGCCGACCAGCGCTTCCGCAAGGCCCCGGAACCGCGGCGTCAACCAGATGCCCTGGAGCTGATCGGTCTGCCGGAGCAGGCGGCCTCTGGGCTGACAGCGGTACCGGCCACCTGCGCCGGTGTGGAGCTGGCCCGTGAGCTGGTGGCCGCTCCACCGAACGTGGTAACCCCTGCGGCCCTGGCGGAGACCGCCGCCGAGCTCTCGCGCAGCTACGGCCTGGAGCTCACCGTGCTGGAGAAGGCCGACTGCGAAGCCCGCGGCATGGGGGCCTTTCTCTGCGTCAGCCAGGGCTCGGATCTCGACCCCAAACTGATCCATCTGATCTACCGCCCCGAGGGCGAGGTGAAGCGCCGCATTGCCCTGGTGGGCAAAGGCCTCACCTTCGATTCCGGCGGCTACAACCTCAAGGTGGGGGCCGCCCAGATCGACATGATGAAGTTCGACATGGGCG
>CAJWIC010000149.1 GCA_913040905.1 uncultured Synechococcus sp.
CTTTCCTCAGCCGACACTCAAAGAGATCGGCCGCAACCACCTCGCCTGCTTTCAGCCCACATCATGCCTCGGAGGCATAATCAAGGCATACCTGGGGCTGTAGCTCAGCCGGATAGAGCAACGGTTTCCTAAACCGTAGGTCGTGGGTTCGAGTCCCGCCAGCCCCGTCAGGAGCGCCAGGATTGGTAGTGGACGCTACATCTGGTGGGGTGGGCAGACTGCCCTCCACCGCTAGGGTTGCAACAACCGGGTGGGTGCCATGACCCAGCTACACGATCTCCGACTGCGCCTCCTTGTTCAGCAGGAAAGCGAGCGCATTGCCGACACCCAGCCAACAGATCTCGATCTGTCGATCGTTCAGGCTCGTTGTCTCTGCTGGTTAGCTCTGCTGGCAGAGGCCCATGAGGATCAAGCCGGCGATGCCGAGCGTCGTGGGGATACCGAGCAGGCCATGGGTTGGTTTGCCGATTCGATGCGACTTCGGGATGTCATTGGTGTTGTGTCCTCAATTGAGATCCCGCTGCCGGGAACCGTTGAAGACGATGACAAAGGCGGCGAGGACGATCGAGGACCCTTGGCGGCCTGATGGGTGGCGTAGTGTGAAGTGAGATCGAGGGACTGCGGTGCCGGAAGAGCCCTGTCAATGCCCGGATTGCCAACGGTTTTACCGGGAGCATGACCGGCTGATTCGCGAGTTCCCCAGCCTGCGTCAGCAGCAGGAACTCAATTGGGCTGCTCTCCAGTCTTTCCGGACCTTGTCCGGACGCGTGCTGGAAGATTTGCAGAAACAACACAGTACCCGTCAGCAGCAGGATCAGGCTCCCCCCGTTACTCCTGGTCAGCCTGCGTCAGCGGAAGAGTCGAGCGATGGTCTTCAACAGGCCATGGCGGATCTCGAAAACATCAACGCCCATCTGTTCTCGATCGAAGCACTGATGGAGCGTGTCTTTGATGTGCGTGTTCCCGAAGAGATCGAACAGAAATTCCGCGAGCTTGCCGGCGAGCTGGCTCCTGATCCCCTCAATGTTGATCGTCTGCGGTTGAACCGACTGCTGCATCAGACGCCGGATTTACCCGACCGCAGCTGAAGCCGGCGTTTTGCTGTGGCGCTGGCAGAGGCGGGCAATCATCCCCTCCTCATCCGCAGCGATCACCACGGTGGTGAACTCCCCCCACCAACCCAATGCTGTTGTCAGCTCCCGATTGAGCTGTTTGTCGTGCTCGCCGATCCCACCGGTCAAGGCCAACACGTCGACACCGCCGAGGCTGGCGGCCATGGAACCGAGCATTTGCAGCAGCCTGTGGCGAAACACATCCAAGGCGCGGATGGCACCGTTATGCCCGTCGACCGCAGCTTCACGGATTTCACGCATGTCACCGCTGAGGCCGGACAGTCCCTGTAGGCCTGTCTCCTTCTGCAGGATTCTGGCCATCTCGTCCTCGCTGTAGCCCTCCCGCATCAGCTCCAGCAGCAGCCCTGGGTCAACGTTGCCGGAACGGGTGGCCATCACCAGCCCTTCCAAAGGGGTATACCCCATCGTGGTGTCGATGCAGCGTCCTCCTTTCACGGCAGCCAGCGACGCCCCCGCGCCGAGGTGAGCGCTGATCAGCCGCAGTTGTGATGGATCCTTCCCCTGCTTAAGCCACTGAGCAGCCACGGTTTCCGAGACGTGCTGGTGGTTGATTCCGTGGAAACCGAAGCGGCGGAAACCCTTGTTCCGGAAGTCGCTTGGAATCGCATAGGTGTAGGCCGCAGCGGGAAGGCTGCTGTGGAAGGCGGTATCAAAGCAGGCCCATTGCGGCAGCTCCGGAGCCCATTGACGGGCCCAGGCCAATCCCTTCAGGGCCGGCGGATTGTGCAGTGGCGCCAGAGGAATCAGCTCGGTGAGTTGCTTCCACCTCTGCTGTGATCCGGGTGGGGGCCGTGAACCGCTCGCCGCCGTGCAAGACGCGGTGACCGATGAGGGTCACCTGCTGGCGATGGGGTTCGAGGGCCGGGGTCAGCCAGCAGTCAAGCACCGTTTCCAGCGATTCATCAGCAGCCACACTGCGGCCGCTGTGCCAGAGGGAAGCCCCGGTGGAGTCCACTAGGGCCGCCTTGAGGCTGGAGCTGCCGAGGTTGATCACCAGGGACAGATCAGGCATCAGCGCACGTCGCAGGTGATTTCGACGTTGAGGGGATCCACGTTCCAGATGTTCCTGCAGTACTCGCCGATGGATCGGTCCGAGGAGAAGAAGCCAGTGCGGGCGGTGTTCAACAGCGACATCCGGTTCCAGTGCATGCGATCGGTCCAGGCGAGGCTGACGGCCTCCTGGGCCCGCAGGTAGTCCGCGAAGTCCGCCATCACGAAGAAGGGATCGTTGCCGGTGAGATTGTCCAGCAAGGGACGGAACAGCTCGCTGTCGCCATTGCTGAAGTGCCCCATCTCGATCAGCCGCAGAGCTTCCTGCAGCTCAGGCATGTCGTTGATGAACTTGCCGGGGTTGTAACCGCTCTGCTTGAGCTCCGTGATCTCCTCCACGGTTTTGCCGAACAGGAAGAAGTTCTCAGCTCCCACCAGCTCCCGGATTTCGACGTTGGCGCCATCCAGGGTGCCGATGGTGAGGGCACCGTTCATGGCGAACTTCATGTTGCCGGTGCCGGAGGCTTCCTTGCCGGCGGTGGAGATCTGCTCGGAGAGGTCGGAGGCGGGGTAGACCTGCTCCCCGAGCTTCACGTTGTAATCCGGCAGGAACACCACCCGCAGACGACCATCCATATCGGGATCGGCGTTGACGGTCTCGGCGATGCCGTTGATGAAGCGGATGATCAGCTTGGCCATGTAGTAGCCAGGAGCTGCCTTGCCACCGAAGATCACGGTTCGGGGGGCCATGCCGTCGGCCTTGCCGTTCTTGATCCGCAGGTACTGGGTGATCACCTGCAAAGCATTGAGGTGCTGGCGCTTGTATTCATGGATGCGCTTCACCTGAACGTCGAACAAGGTCGAGGGATCCACCAGCACGCCGGTGTTGCGGTGGATGTAGCTGGCCAGCTTGCGCTTGACCGACAGCTTGGTGTTGCCCCAGTGCTCCAGGAAGCCTTGGTCGTTCTGGCGCTCCTCCAGCTTGCGCAGGTTCTCCATGTTGGAGATCCAGTCCTCACCGATGTGCTCGTTGAGCAAAGTGGAGAGTTCAGGGTTGGCCAGGGCCATCCAGCGGCGGGGGGTGACGCCGTTGGTCACGTTGGTGAATTTCTCGGGCCAGAGCTCAGCGAATTCCGGCAGCAGGTCGGTCTTGACCAGATCGGAGTGCAGGGCTGCCACGCCGTTCACGTGATGGGCACCGATGGTGGCCAGGTGTGCCATGCGCACCGCTTTGCTGCCGTCTTCGTCGATGATCGACAGCTTGCGCTGGATGGAGTCGTTGCCGGGATAACGCAGACGAAGTTGCTGCAGGAAGCGGCGGTTGATCTCGTAGATCAGCTCCAGATGGCGAGGCAGCAGGTTGCCGAACAGGTTCAGATCCCACTTCTCCAGGGCCTCCGGCAGCAGGGTGTGGTTGGTGTAGGCGACCGACCGGGAGGTGATGTCCCAGGCTTTGTCCCAATCCATATGGCGGTCGTCAATCAGCAGTCGCATCAGCTCCGCCACGGCAATGGCGGGGTGCGTGTCGTTGAGCTGAACGGTCCAGTACTTGGGGAAGTCCTCGACGGGTAGGCCGCGGTTGTCGAGACTGCGCAGCATGTCCTGCAGGGAGCAGCTCACGAAGAAGTGCTGCTGCTTCAGGCGGAGACGGCGACCTTCATCGGTACCGTCATTCGGGTACAGCACCTTGGAGAGGGTTTCGCTGCCCACCTTCTCCTCAACGGCGCCGTAGTAGT
>CAJWIC010000150.1 GCA_913040905.1 uncultured Synechococcus sp.
ACTTCCCTGCGCCGGCATGACCCGGAATCAGGTTCGGAGGGTGTGATCTCAGTCCAGGCCCTGTGAGGAGACCCAGACACCCCTAGTGATGACCAAACGCTAGCAAGCGTCCCCACTGAAAGAACAAAACCAAGCCATCGGAGAATATGGGGGAATCGACCAGCCCCGGTCCTTGAAAGCTGAGATCCATTCCCTCAACTGGCCAGGATCCGATCCCCGTCTGGCAGACGAACAGAAAGGCGTCTTCAGCCATTTCAAGCTCCCATTAACCCAGCACCACCGCAAGCTGGACCACGGCTTCTGGATGGATGCGGTGCTGAAGCAATCCAGCGCTGATGTGGTGTTGTTCGTGGACAACGACTGCGTGCCCTTAAGCCGATCAGCTCCGATTGAAGCGATTCGATGGGCCGCACAGCATCGGAGCTTTCTCGGGCTGGCGCAAGCGTCAAACCACATCAACAACGGCGTGCACGTGTTCGCGGCCCCTGCATTCCTCGCGATTGCACGCTCTGCCTGGATGCAGCTAGGTCAACCCAGTTGCCGACCCACACCGCGGGGTGACGCCGCTGAAGAACTGAGCTGGCGGGCAGAAGAGGAAGGCCTCCCCTACAAGGCCTGGTATCCAACCCATTTCCACCACCCCAGCCGGGAAGGGCTATGGCGCATGGGCAACTACGGCACATACGGCATCGGCAGTGTATTTGCCGAGCGCGTGTTTCACCTCTACCAAGGCCGGTTTGCCGACAACGTTGACCTGTTCGTGCGGGTCTGCAGCTCCATCCGCAATGGCAGCTTCAGCACAGAGGGCTACCGCTCCTGCATCAGTTGACCTGCAGGCCGTTCAAGGCAGCCGCCACCACCCGGTGGTCGCTGTCCTGCTGAAGCGGCTGCAACATCAATCTGGCCTGATCTCCCACGGGCTGCCCTGCTCCATCGCGCACCAGGCGCCCGAGAATTTCAGCACCACTCACCCGCACCGTGCCGTCGGGATCGGTGATGGCCATGCTGGCCAGCTCCAGCAGCCAGTTGAGATCAATCTCCGGCTGTTCGGCCAGGACAGACAGGATGCTGCAGCGCACCAGCCAGGCGTCATCCGCGGCGAAGGCCTGCTGCAGGAACGGCCAGGCCCGCTCCACCCCATAGCTGGCCAGGGCATTGGCGGCTTCCGCCCGAACATTGGAGTCCTCATCGCTCACCAACAGGCGGCTCAACACGTCCCAGCCCTGCTCGGTGCGCTTGTAACCCAAACCACTGCAACTCAGCGATCGCACCAGAAACGGCTTCTGCTCAGTGCCCAAGACCAGCAGCGGGACTGCCTCAGCGTCACTGACAAACCGCAGCTGGGTCAGCGCCGGCATGGCCCGCACCGGATCGCCGCTGGCGATGGCCTCCCGCAGCAAGGCGAGATCAGGAACGGGGGATTCGGAAGGAGTCGTCATGGCACCAGTCTCACGGGGAAGGCTGCCGACTGCTGCGCAACGCCGCCAGAAGCCGGGCACGCTGCCGGCGGCGCACGATGGAGCTGCTGATCACCAGACCGGTTCCCACCAGCGCTGCCGGCAGCGCCTGCACCCGATCCCGCCCCTGGCGTTGCTGCACCGCCACCAGCGCCAGAATGATCAGCAGAGGGGCGCCCAGGGAAACAAGGCTGGTGGATAAGCGCTTCATCAGGCCGACTGCGCCTCCATCCATTCCAGAAGGGTGGCCGTAAGCACCTGAATGCCAACGCCCAAGGCCCGCTCATCCAGCTGAAACCGGCCGTGATGCAGGGGCGCACACCCGTCCGGCCCGGCAACACCAAGCCGAAGCATCGTGCCGGGGACATCCCGCAGCAGCTCGGCAAAATCCTCCGCCCCCAGCGACGGCAGATCGACCGGGTGAACCTGGCTCCGCCCCAGCAGCTGCAGAGCACAGCGTTCCATCAGATCGGTCAGCCCAGGGTCGTTGTGCACCGGTGGCGCAATGCAGCGGTAATTCACCTCCGCTGCGCCGCCGCCACTGCGGCAGATCGCCTGGACGGTGTCGTCGATCCAAGCCGGTAGCCGCCCATGCAGGTCCAGATCCAGACAACGCACCGTGCCCAGCAGACGCACCCGATCGGCGATCACGTTGAAGGCACGGCCACCGTCCACCCGCCCGAAGCTGATCACCACCGGTTGCAGGGCATCGAGACGGCGACTGATGGCTTGCTGCAGTTCGGTCACCACCCGAGCCGCCAGCCAGATCGCATCCACGGCCTGATGGGGGCGGGCTCCATGACCGCCTTCCCCTTGAATCTGGATTTCCAGCTCCCCAGCAGCTGCAGTGAGGCAACCGCGGCGGATCCCCACGCTGCCCCCCGGCAGATTCGGCACCACATGCACACCGAAAAGGGCGTTCAGCCCATCGGTGGCGCCGGCATCGCGCATCCAGACGGCCCCCTGAGCCAGCTCCTCAGCGGGTTGAAACAGCAGCCGAACCCGGTAGGGCAGCTCCGCCCTGGCGCCTAAAAGCCGAGCCACACCGAGTCCGATGCAGGTGTGCAGGTCATGGCCACAGGCGTGCATCACCCCCTGACGGGTGGACGCAAAGGGAAGGCCGGTGCGCTCCTCCACAGGGAGGGCATCCATGTCCACCCGCAGACCCACGGTGGGGCCATCCAGCGGACCCGCCTCCGCCACCACCCCGGTGCGTCCGACGCCCTCCCGCACGCGCCAGCCACAGGAGCGCAGCTCTCCAGCCACCAGCGCTGCGGTCTGGTGCTCCTCACCGCTGAGCTCGGGGTGAGCATGCAGATGACGCCGCAGCTCGATCAGCTCGGGCAAGGCCTGATCCAGGCCGTTCAGCAGCTCTTGATGCATCACCGTCATCGCTCCTCCAGGGCCAGAAAAGCCATCAGCTGCTGCGTCGGCTGCGGTGGCCAACGCCGCACATCAAGCAGCCAGTCCTTCTGGCGGTAGCGGATGTCGAGTCCGGCAGCCGCGGCCCAGTGACTCTCCGCTTCGCCGGATGAACCCTGTTGCCACAGCAGGCCGCTGAGGGCGGCCCGGGCATCGGCAAACAAGGGGTAGCGCCGGATCAATTTGCGCAGTTCAGCCTCAGCCTCGGAAAGATCCTGCTGCTGCCACGCAGCCAGGGCGGCACTGGAGCGGGCCATGGCAAAGCCGGGCCGGGCGTCAGCTGCCGCCTCATAGAGGCGTCTGGCACTGTCCCAGTCGCCGGTGGATCCCCGCACATTGCCGAGGTTGTAAAGCGCGGAAGCATCCGTGGCGTCCCGCTCCAGGATCCAGAGGTAATCCGCTTCAGCGGCGGCCCAGTCCTGCAGGGTTTCCTCCGCGGTACCGCGGTTCAGGTGAGGATCCAGTTCCTCCGGTGCGAGTTCGATCGAACGGGTCTGATCGACGATCGCGCCATCAGGATCTCCAAGGGCCAGGCGCACATTGCCGCGGTTGCTCAGGGCGGCGGCATCGTCGGGCGACAGCTCCAGCACCTGATCCCAGAGCGGCAACGCCCCCACGAAATCTCCGCTCTGACTGGCCTGGAGAGCGCGGCCATAGAGCGTTTCCAACGTTTCAGCCTGAACCGGCTGGGGCAGCAGCAGCAACAGAGCCGCCAACAGCACAGCAAACCATCGCGTCATGCAGCCTCCTGCTCACGCAGATGAGCACGGGCCGCATCGGTGAGCATCCGGCCCCGGGGAGTACGCACCAACAACCCCTGCTGCAGCAGGAAGGGTTCCACCACCGATTCCAATGTTGTGGGGTCTTCCCCCAGGGCCGCCGCCAGGGTGTCGAGGCCCACAGGCCCTCCACCATGATGCTGATCCAATTGAGCTAACAGCC
>CAJWIC010000151.1 GCA_913040905.1 uncultured Synechococcus sp.
TTACGGCACCGGCAGCCACAGCAGCGGGGAACTGCTCGGGCTCCACCGACGACACACACACCGGCACACCGGCGGAGGCGTCGATCGCCAGCTTCACCAGCTCGGCATCGCAGGCCACATCAATCAGATCGGCACCGCCGTGGCCCGCCGCCCGGGCGACCCGCTCCACGCTGGCGGCGTCGAAATTCATCAGACCGGCGATCACCTTGAGGGTGGACCGCTGCTCGAGGCTGCGCTGCAGAGCGGCGGGCAGCTGCTGAAGACGGGTCATGGGGACTGGACAGCGATCCCCTGATTCTCACACCGTGGGGGAACGGCGCCCATCCCCCCTTGAGCTGGACTCCCTGGCACGACCGTCTGCACCGACGGCTGCTGCAGCAACCGCAGCTGCTGCCCCAGGGACGACCGCTGCTGTTGGCGGTGTCCGGCGGCCAGGACTCGATGGCCCTGCTGGTGCTGCTGCAGAACCTGCAGCGGCTGCACCACTGGCCGCTGAGCCTCTGGCACGGTGACCACGGCTGGCATCAGGGTTCAGCGGTGATCGCGACAGAGTTGCAGAGCTGGTGCCAGCAGCGCGGCCTGACGCTGCAGGTGGATCAGGCGGAACCGGGCAGCACCAGCAGCGAAGCCTGCGCCCGCCTTTGGCGCTACGGCCAACTGCAACAGCGGGCCGAACAACTGGGGGCCGATGTGGTGACGGGGCACACCGCCAGCGACCGGGCGGAAACCCTGTTGCTGCAACTGGCCCGCGGCACGGACCTGGCCGGCCTCAGCGCCCTGCGCCCCGTGCGGCCCCTCTGCAACGACATCCCGAAGGGACCCCAACTGCGGCGACCTCTGCTGGGCTTCAGCAGGGCCGACACCGCTGCGGTGTGCCGGGATCTGGCCATCCCAATCTGGGAGGACCCCAGCAATCAATCAGCGGCTTTTGCCCGCAACCGCATCCGGGCCGAGGTGCTGCCGGTGCTGGAGCAGCTGCATCCAGGCTGCAGCCAACGGATGGCCGCGCTGGCGGAACGAACGTCCCAGCTGCGGGACACTCAGCAGGAGCTCAGCCAGCTGGCGCTGGACTCCCTGCGCACCGACACCGGCCTGGATCGCCGCCGCCTGGGGGCGTTGCAACCCTCCAGCCGCCGGCAGCTGCTGGCGACATGGCTCGCACAGCAGGGGGCGCCTGCGGCCGACGCCGCCCTGCTGGAGCAGCTCAGTGAGCGACTGGCCCTTGGCGCCGCTGGCGGCGGCTGCGACCTCCCCGGCGGCTGGCGGCTGCACTGGCGGGCAGACAGCCTCAACCTGCAGCCGCCCGCAACAGAGCATTGACCGCCGCGGCCACCAGACCTGCCCCGCCACGGCTGCCCTCCAGACGGATCTGATCCAGGCCACTCTCGGCCAGATGGCGCTTGCTTTCAGCCACCCCGACGAACCCCACCGGCATGCCGATCACCAGGCTGGGGGGCGGAGCACCGGCGGCCACCTGCTCCAGCAGCACCTCCAGGGCTGTGGGTGCACTGCCGATCAGCACTAACGGTGCAGGCCGATTGGCTGTCAGCTCCCGCCAGCCCCGCTGCATCCCAGCCGCCGTACGGGTGGACCCCGGCGGCGCCTGATCCGGGGCCCACTCGAGCACCGTGCGCACCGGTGAGCCAAGGGTCCGCCGGGCCATCGGCGCCACCGCCGCCGCCGCCATCGCCGTATCGGTGAGGATCGGCGCCCCCTGCTGCAGGGCTGCCAGTCCCGCTTCACAGGCGCCGGGGCTGAAGCGCAGCAAGGAGCCGAGAGCCAGGTCGCCGCTGCTGTGCACCAACCGCTCCAGCACCTGCTGCTGCAACGGATCGAGATGCGTGGGGCCGAGGGCCTCACGGATCCGCCGGATGCTTTCGGTGAAGATCGGGTGGTCCTGGGCCATCAGCGCCATCATCGACCCATGCCGATCCATCTGATCTGGGGTGATGACGCCGCCGCGCGGGATCGGGCCATCCAAAGCCTGATCGACAGCGTCGTGGATCCCGGCTGGGCCAGCCTCAACCTCAGCCGCCTCGATGGCGCCGAGGCCGGTCAGGCAGCCCAGGCCCTTGATGAAGCCCGCACGCCCCCCTTCGCGGCTGGTGAACGGTTGGTGCTGCTGCAGCGCAGTCCCTTCTGCAATGGCTGCCCCACCGACCTGGCCGATCGCTTCGAAGCCGCGCTGACGCTCATCCCGGACAGCAGCCATCTGGTGCTGGTGAATGCCTCCAAGCCCGACGGTCGCCTGCGCACCACCAAGGCCCTGCAGAAACGGATCAAAGCCGGCCTGGACCAGGAACAGAGCTTTCCGCTGCCTGCGGTGTGGGACGGCGCCGGCCAGCGTCAGCTGGTGCAGCGCACCGCCGAAGCCCTCGGCCTGCGCCTCGAACCCGATGCCATCGATGCCCTGGTGGACGCCATCGGCACCGACAGCGCCCGGCTGGAATCGGAACTGCGCAAGCTGTCGCTGCGGTCGTCCACCATCAGCGCCGAACAGGTCACCGAGCTCGTCGGGGGTCTGGCGACCAACGCTCTGCAGGTGGGGGATGCCCTGCTGGAGGGCAACCCCGGCGACGCCATCGCCCGCTGGGATGCCCTGATCGATGCCGGTGAACCGGCCCTGCGCATCGTTGCCACCCTCACCGGCCAGATCCGCGGTTGGCTCTGGGTGAGCCTGATGGAGCAGCAGGGTGAACGGGATGTGGCCGTGATCGCCAAGGCCGCCGGCATCGGCAACCCCAAACGGATCTACGTGATGCGCAAGCAGCTGCAGGGCCGCCCACCCCAACGCTTCCTTTCCCTTCTGGGGCGGCTGCTGGAGGTGGAAGCCCGGCTGAAACGGGGCGCCCAGCCCGGTGATGCCTTCCGCGACGGACTGCTGGGCTGACCCAGCAAGCTGGCAAGCCAGTATCCTGGGTTGCAGGCTCGGGGTGCATCGCCATGAAGACCACCATCGATCTGCCCGACGTCCTGATCCAGCAAGCCAAACAACGGGCCCTTCAGCAGAAGTGCTCCCTCAAGGATTTGATTGCCGACTACATCCGCCAGGGCCTCAAGGGCAGATCACGCGACGCCCTGACAACTGAATCCCTCCTGGTGGAAACCGATGCAACGGGGCTCCCCCTGATTCGAGCCACCAGCGCCCCGACCGTGCACACCCTGCCGGACGCGCTCCAGCTCGAGCAGAACCTTCTTCAGACCCACGAGCTCACCAATCTCCACAGCAGCGATGCCGGCCAGGCTGATTGACACCAATGTGTGGCTGGCGATCAGCTTCCAAGCCCATCCGAGCCATGCCCTGGCCCGCCAGGCCTTTCAACACAGTCCAAACTCCGATCACTGGTTGTGGTGCCGCGCCACCCAGCAGAGCTATCTGCGGCTGATGGCAACACCAGCTCTGCATCGCGCCTATGGCTCCCCGCCACTCAGCAATCGCGATGCCCGCGCCTCACTGGACGTCCTCCTGGCGCATACCAGGATTCTGGTGGCCGATGAGCCCGCAGGTGTGAGCGAACTCTGGCTGCAGCTGGCGGATCATCCGCGGCCTGCCCCGAAACTCTGGATGGATGCATACCTAGCCGCCGTGGCGATCCAAGGTGGCTGGCGGCTGCTCAGCCTCGACCGGGATTTCGAGCGTTTCTGCAATGCAGGCCTGCAGCTCACGCCCCTGTACTGAAGGCAGCCCTCGGTCTCGGTGAGACAATCGCCAGCGATATGAAGCGGCATGGATGGCCCTCCTGGTGCAGAAGTTCGGCGGCACCTCCGTCGG
>CAJWIC010000152.1 GCA_913040905.1 uncultured Synechococcus sp.
GGACGTTCGCAGCCCCAGCGAATTTGCAAAGGGGCACTGGCCCGGGGCCATCAACGTGCCTCTTTTCGACGATGAGGAACGCGCTGCGGTCGGCACCGCCTACAAGCAGCAAGGCCGGACACCGGCCATTCACCTCGGCCTTGAACTCACCGGCCCGAAGCTCAGCAGCCTGGCGAAACGGCTGGAGACGCTTCGAAATCAGGGGAATCCACGGATCTACTGCTGGCGTGGGGGCATGCGCTCGGCCAGCATGGCCTGGCTTGCTGAGCGAATCGATCTCAAGCCGAAGCTGCTTCAGGGGGGCTACAAGAGCTATCGGCGTTGGGCTCAGAGCCGCTTTGAGCAAATCTGGCCCCTGCGCGTGATGGGCGGACGCACGGGTACAGGGAAAACCGATCTGCTGTTGGCCCTGGCGGCGCGCGGTGCAGCCGTGGTGGATCTGGAAGGGCTGGCCAACCACCGCGGCAGCAGTTTCGGCGGCCTGGGCCTGCCGGATCAACCCAGCACCGAGCACTACGAGAACCAACTGGCCGAAGCTCTGGATCAGCACCAGCGTCACCGGGCAACAGCGATCTGGGTGGAGGCCGAAAGCATCCAGGTGGGCTGCTGCCGGATTCCCAAAGCTCTGTTCGATCAGATGCAACAGGCTCCCGTGCTGGAAATTCAGCGCAACCTGGACGAGCGGGTGGATCAATTGGTGCAGGTGTACGGCCATCAGGGGGGAGCCGCTCTGGCTGAGGCGACCCAGCGGATCAGTCGACGCCTCGGCCCCCAGCGCACCAAGGAAGCGCTTGAGGCGATTGAACAAGAAGACTGGGCCGGCGCCTGCCGCGCCACCCTCGACTACTACGACCGTTGTTACGACCATGAACTGGCGCGATCGCCCAAACGCAACAGCATCGATCTTTCAGGTCTCAGTGCCGCGGAGGCCACCCAGGCCTTGATTGAGCGCGGCTTCGTTGAAATCCCCGATTAAGATCGCGCCCGAAGATGGATCCAGAACGACGTGAGCAAAGCAGCAATTCAGTTCTTTCGGGGAGTCAACGAGCCGGTGGTTCCCGATATCCGGCTGACCCGCAGTCGTGACGGCCGCACAGGTCAAGCCACCTTCCGTTTCGAAAAGCCTGCTGCTATCGCTCCCGAAACAATGGGTGACATCACAGGAATGTGGATGGTGGATGAGGAAGGCGAGATGGTCACCCGGGAAGTGAATGGCAAATTTGTGAATGGCACCGCCAGTGCCCTTGAGGCCGTTTACTCCTGGAAATCCGAACAGGACTTCGAACGGTTCATGCGCTTTGCTCAGCGCTACGCCGAGGCCAATGGCCTGGGCTATTCACAAAGTCAGGATTCCGATCAGACTGAAGCGACTGACGCTCAGCAAGCTTGAGATTGCCCCAATGGCTGTCCTTGACAGCCTTAATTGCAGCAACGATCTTGCTGTGGTCTCTGCGTGATCTGTTGCTGCTTCTGTTTGCAGCAATCGTCCTGGCCATGGCCCTCTGCACCCTGGTGGGCATCCTTTGTGAGCGGAGGCCGATGCAACGGCCTCTGGCCTTGGCACTGTGCATTTTCGGGTTGCTCTTGCTGGTGGCAGGGGCTGCGGGAGTGGTGGTGCCCCCGTTCCTCGAAGAATTCTCCCTTCTGCTGCAGAAATTGCCAGAAGCGGGCCAGACGTTGGTGCGGATGGGTGTCGATTGGATCGACACCATTAGCGAGGCCATCTACGGCGCCGATGCCTTCCCAGACATCGACCAGCTTGAACTGAACGGGCCACGGCAGCTCGTGCCCGACGGGTCGTCCCTGGCCGCCGGTGTGGGCAGTGGCCTGTTGGGACTGCTGGGCTTGGCGGGGAACCTCGGAAACGGCTTGCTGCGCCTGCTGTTCGTGTTGGCGGTGGCTCTGATGATCAGCATCCAGCCCCAGGCTTATCGCAGCGTGGGGCTGCAGCTGATTCCTTCTTTTTACCGCCGCCGTGGGCGACGAATCCTGGATCAGTGCGGTGCCGCCCTGAGCAGCTGGATGGTGGGTGTGCTGATCAGTTCGTTGGCGGTGTTTGTGCTCTGCAGCATTGCCCTAACGCTGTTGGGCGTGAAGCTCGTTCTCGCCAATGCCCTTCTGGCTGGCCTGTTGAACGTGATTCCCAACCTGGGGCCAACCATGAGCACCATCTTCCCGATGGCGGTGGCCCTGCTGGATGCACCCTGGAAAGCAGCGGCGGTGCTCGGTGCGTATGTGGTGATCCAGAACATCGAGAGTTACGTGATCACCCCTTCGGTGATGCACCACCAGGTGAAGCTGCTGCCGGGATTGACCCTGGCCGCACAGTTCCTGTTCACGCTGCTGTTCGGACCGCTCGGCCTGCTGATGGCCCTGCCGCTGGCGGTGGTGTTGCAGGTGATCATCCGTGAGGTGCTGGTCCACGATCTTCTGGATCGCTGGAAACGCCTGGAGCCCGCAGGATGACCGCTGGCACGTTTCTGGTTGCGCTCACCCTCGTGGTGTTGGTGCTGCTGCTCTGGCATCTGCGCTGGGTGCTTCTGGTGCTGTTCGGTGCCGTTGTGGTGGCTGTGGCCCTAGATGTGCTGATCGTTCAGCTGCAGAAACGAACCCGGCTGCAACGCCCCCAGGCTCTGGCTGCCGTATTGGGGGTTTTGCTGCTAGCCGGGGGGCTGCTGGGACAGCTGCTGGTACCGGAACTGATCAGCCAGTTCCAACAGTTAAGTCGAGATCTGCCGCAGTTGTTCAACAAGGTGTCAGACCTGCTCAGCAGCGAGCCGCGGCTGGCACAGCTGAATGAGGCAGTGGGTGAGGGTCTCAACCTGAAAGGACTTCAACCGTTGCTGGGTTTTGCAGGAGGCGCGGCGAATTCGCTCATTCAGTTGTTCCTGATGAGCCTGCTCGCCATCTTGCTGGCCTTAGATCCCAGGGCCCATCGGCACATGGTGGTGGCCGTGACCCCGCGTCCTGCTCGTGAACAGATGGAGCAGCTGCTGGATGAATCCCGACAGGCGTTGGGGGGTTGGCTCAGTGGCATGACCCTGTCCGCCACCACCGTGTTTCTGCTCACCTGGGGCGGTCTCTTACTGCTCAAAGCGCCCCTGGCCCTGTTGAGTGCCCTGATCTGCGGCCTGCTCACTTTTGTACCCACCATTGGCCCAACGGCGGCGACTCTGCTGCCGACAGGGTTGGCTCTGCTCCAATCACCGCAGTTGATGGTGTCGGTACTGGTGTTCCGGCTGGTGCTGCAGAACCTGGAGGCGTTTCTGCTCACACCGTTGTTGTTGCGCAAAACCGTCAATCTGTTGCCCACCGTGGCTTTAACCGCTCAGCTGAGCCTTGGCGCCCTGTTGGGGCTTCCTGGGGTTCTACTGGCCCTTCCCCTGGTGGTAGTGCTTCAGGTGCTGATGCAGCGCGTGGTGGTGCAGCAGATCATGGATCGCTGGGCGTGAAAAGTCCCCTGCACATTGGATTAACAAGCAAAAGAAGCGACAATCTGACAAAGATTTTTCAGACACCTGAGACAAAGAATTGAGCGATACAGATATCAACTCACGAGCTCAATCGACGCTTACCTAAAGGCACAGGTAGAGGCAGCCAAACCGTTCGCCACGACAAAAAGAAGACGGCAAATGGCATCCAATTAGATACACCAAATCAAATCAAATTTATGATTATCCAATAGGAGCTGAAATTTCCTTGCAGATAAATTTGGACCCCCTTTCTAAAAAGAGCCTACGATTTTTAATTTA
>CAJWIC010000153.1 GCA_913040905.1 uncultured Synechococcus sp.
CGGGTGGAGTTGATCGACACCCCCGGCATTGATGAAATTGATGCCGCTGGCCGCACACGCCTGGCGACCCGGGTCGCGATGGGGGTGGATCTGGTGCTGCTGGTGATCGACAGCGATCTGACCCGCTGCGACCGCGATGCCCTGGAGACCCTCCAGGCCAGCGGCAAACCGGTGCGGTTGGTGCTCAACCGCAGCGATCGCTGGCCCGAACACGAGCTGCCGCAACTGCTGGCCAGCATTCGCTCCCGCCTGCCCAGGGAGCTTCCCCTCACCGCCGTGGCGGCCGCCCCCCGCCGGCCGGTGCTCGATGCCGATGGCAGGGTGCGCAGCAGCGCCGCGCCCGCCCGGATCCACCCCCTCAAGCAGCAGTTGGTCGACCAGCTCGATCGGGAAGGTGAGCTGCTGCTGGCCCTGCAGAGCCTGCGCCAGGCCGATCGCTTCCAGCAGCAACGCCAGCAGCTGCGCCTGCAGCAGCATCGCCGCAGCGCCCAGGGTCTGATCGGGCGCTATGCCGCCACCAAGGCCACCGCGGTGGCTGTGAACCCGCTGATGGCCCTCGATCTGGCGGGTGGCCTGGCCTGCGACACCGGCCTCGTGCTGCAGCTCTGCCAGCTCTACGGCATGCCGCTCACGCCCTCCGCCACGCGGCAGCTGCTCCAACAACTCTCCGGCCAGAACGCCCTACTGGGGGGCGTTCAGCTGGGACTGGGACTGCTGAAGCAACTGTTGCTGCTGCTGGTACCGGTGAGTGGCGGAGCCAGCCTGGCGCCGGCCGCTCCCGTGGCCCTGGCCCAGGCCGCCCTTGCTGTCCACGCCAGCCGCCGCACCGGGGAGCTGGTGGCCCGCCAGCTACTGCAGGTGCGAGGAGGTCAACCCGGCGCCCTGCTGCAGCGGCTGGAACAGCGGGATCCGCTGGTGCGCCATTGGATGCAGCGCTGGCAAGGACGCCCCCAATCCGACTGGCAACCGCTGCTGCCCTGAGCGCCATGCAGCAAATCGCCTTATTGGGCACCAGCGCTGACCCCCCCACCTGCGGCCACCAGGCCCTGCTGGAAGGCCTGCTCAGCCTCTACCCCCAAGTGGCCACCTGGGCCAGCGACAACCCCCAGAAACAGCACGGTGCCCCCCTGGCCCTGCGCGCCCAACTGCTGCAAGCCCTGGTGGAGGAGATCAACGATCCGCGGCTGCAGCAGGACCAGACCCTCAGCCATCCGTTCACGATCCGCACGATCGATCAGGCCGCCCAGCGCTGGCCCGAGACCGAGCTGGTGTTTGTGGTGGGCAGCGACCTGGCGGCCCTGATCCCGGGGTGGAAGTCGTCTGCCCAGTGGTTGGGCCGCTGCCGGCTGGCGATCGCCCCGCGCCAGGGCTGGCCCCTCAGCGACCAGGCCCTTGAGGATCTGAAGCAGCTGGGGGCCTGCATCGACCTGCTCGAGCTGCAGGTTCCCGCCAGCGCCAGCTCCGCCCTGCGCCAGGCTCCGCAGCAACAGCAGATCCCCGCAGCCGTGTGGACGCTGCTGTTGCAGCACAATCTGTACGGACTGTCCCCCAGCCTCCACTGATGCGCCTGGCCCTGGCCCAGCTGAATCCTGTGGTGGGCGACCTGCGGGGCAACGCTGAACGGATCCTGGCGGCCGCCCGGGACGCCAGCGCCGAAGGCGCGACGCTGCTGCTGACCCCCGAGCTCTCCCTCTGGGGCTATCCCCCCCGGGACCTGCTGCTGCAACCGGCGCGGTTGGCCCTGCAGAGCAGGGTGCTGGATGAGCTGGTCACCCGGCTCGATGGACTGTGCCCCCTGCTGGTGGGGGTGGCCCTGCCCTGCGACGACCATCGGGCCCCGGGCCTCTACAACGGCATCGCCCTGGTGGACCAGCAGGGGTGGCGCGGCGTGGCCCGCAAGCAGCTGCTGCCCAGTTACGACGTTTTTGATGAACGGCGTTACTTTCGCCCCGGTGACGGGCCCTGCCTGCTGACCCTGGCGGGGGGCGAACGGCTGGGGCTCACCGTCTGTGAAGACCTCTGGGTGGAGGACGAGCTGCAACGGGAGCGACTGGTGGGACCGGACCCGATCGCAAACCTGATCGACGACCAGCCGGACCTGCTGATCAACCTGGCAGCCTCCCCCTTTGATCCCGGCAAACCAGCCCTGCGCCGTCAGCTGGCGGGCCAGGCCGCCCGTCGTCTGAACTGCCCGGTGGCTTATCTCAACCAGGTCGGCGGCAATGACGAGCTGGTGTTCGATGGCGGCAGCTTTGTCATCGCCCCCGATGGCGGCAGCCTGCTCGAGCTGCCCCCCTGCCGGGAGGCGGTGCGGGTGTGGGACAGCACGTCGCCAGCCACCGCAGCCCCCCAGGCTCCGGTGGAGGAGGAGCTCGTGCTGCGGGCCCTGGTGCTGGGGGTCCGCGACTACGCCGGCAAATGCGGGTTTCAGCGGGCTCTACTGGGGCTCAGCGGCGGCATCGACTCCGCGCTGGTGGCGGTGATCGCCGCGGCCGCCCTCGGTGCTGAGAACGTCTCCGCCCTGTTGATGCCCTCTCCCTGGAGCTCATCGGGATCGATCGATGATGCGACCGCCCTGGCCAATCGCCTGGCCCTCAGAACCCACACCGTTCCGATTCAGGGGCTGATGCAGGGGTTCGATGCCTCTCTCACGCCGCCGTTGGGCCAGCCACCGCAGGGGGTCACCGCCGAGAACCTGCAGTCCCGCATCCGCGGCACCCTGCTGATGGCCGTCGCCAACCAACAGGGCCAGTTGTTGCTGACCACCGGCAACAAGTCCGAACTGGCGGTGGGCTATTGCACGTTGTATGGCGACATGAACGGCGGACTGGCCGTCATCGGCGATCTGTACAAGACCAGCGTGTTTGCACTGTGCAACTGGATCGACAGCCCAGAGGCCTCCTCCTGCCGGCAGGATCTGGGACTGCCGCCGCAGGGCGAGCTGGTGGGGACTGCGATTCGCAGCAAACCTCCCAGTGCCGAACTACGGCCGGATCAGAAGGACAGCGACTCTCTGCCGGATTACAGCGCGCTGGATCCCCTGCTGAAGGGATTGATCCAGGAACGAACTCCGCCAGAAGACCTGGTGGCCGCCGGCCATGACAGTGCCCTGGTGGAACGGGTGCAGCGGCTGCTGCAACGGGCGGAGTTCAAACGGCGCCAGGCCGCACCCCTGCTGAAGGTGAGCCCCCAGGCTTTCGGCAGCGGCTGGCGGTTGCCGATCGCGGCCAGCTGACCTCCGCTGGCGGAGCGGCGCTGATCGGGCCAGATTGAAGGGGTCTCCTTTCGCCCCCATGGCAGCCTCCGTCCTGACGGCACCAATGGCCAGCATCGGCGTGCCGAAGGAGATCAAGGCCGATGAGCAGCGGGTGGCCCTCACCCCCGATGCCGTGCGGGAACTGATCAGCCAGGGGCTGGAGGTGCGGATCGAAGCCGGAGCCGGCGATGGCGCTGGAATCGCCGACGACGCTTTTGCGGCAGCAGGAGCAGATCTGGTGAGTCGAGAGGAGGCCTGGGGCGCCCATCTGGTGGTGAAGGTGAAGGAACCGCAACCCGAAGAGTTCGGCTTCCTGCGCAAGGACATGGTGCTGTTCACCTACCTGCATCTGGCCGCCTACCCCCAGGTGGGAGAGGCGCTGCTGGAGGCCGGCACCGCCGCCATCGCCTACGAAACCGTGCAGCTGGAGAACG
>CAJWIC010000154.1 GCA_913040905.1 uncultured Synechococcus sp.
CCCCTCCAGCACACGGTTCAGATCCGCCTGGGCCAGCCTCAGGAAGCGAATCAACTGACAGCGCGAGCGGATCGTGCTCAGCAACCGCTCCGGCGCAGCCGAAAGCAGGATCAACAGCCCGTGGCCGGGCTCCTCCAGGGTCTTCAGCAGGGCGTTGGCCGCGGCCTCGGGCATGGCCTCCACCGCTTCAATCACCACCATGCCCCGCTCCGCCTCCACCGGTTGTCGGGCCAGAAAACGGCTGATGGAACGGACCTGCTCCAGACGCAGCTGAGGCGGTGTACGGCGGCTGATGCCGGCCTCCTCGGCTTCAACCCGGGTGTAAAGACGACCCTGATGCTGAAACGTCGGCTCCACCCAGAGCAGATCGGGATGGTTGCGTTCCTCCAGCCGCCGGCGCTGCCGCTCCGCTGGCTGCCCCGCCCCCAAGGCGCCCTCGAGAAATCGCACAGCGGCCAGCCGCCGACCGACGCCGTCAGGCCCAGCGAAGAGATAGGCCGGTGCCAGGCGCTGCCGCTCCAACGCGGCAGTCAGCAGATCCACCGCCAGAGGTTGACCGATGAGGTCATCGAACAGGGTGCTCATCCCAACCGGTCCATCAGTTCCTGCTCCAGCGCACGGCTCACTGCTTCCGCCGGACGATCCGCCGCAATGGCCGACCATCCGCGCTGCTCTGCAATGGCCGCAAATCCCTCGATCACGCGCTGGAGGAACACCTGACCCTCTGCTTCGATCCGGTCAGCCTGATCGCCTTGGCGGCGTCGCAGACTCTCCGCCAGCGGCACGGTCAGCCAGAGGGTGAGATCCGGCTGCACTCCAGCGGTGGCGATCCGCTCCAGCTGATCGATGAGCTGGCGATCCAGACCTCGACCATGGCCCTGGTACGCCAGGGTCGAACCGGAAAATCGATCGCTGATCACCCAATCGCCCCGTTCCAGAGCCGGACGGATCAGCCGTTCGACGTGTTGAGCTCGATCCGCTGCGTAGAGCAGCAGTTCCGCCGTTGGCGCCGGTGCCTGCTCCGCCCTGGTGTGCAGCAGAAGCTCGCGCACCGCTCTCCCCAGCGGCGTCCCCCCCGGTTCCCGGGTGCTGATCAGGTCAGCGCCATCCGGCATCAGTCCACTGCCCGGCAGCCAGCGCAGCAGATGATCGAGCTGGGTGGACTTACCGCAGCCATCAATCCCGTCGAGAACGATGAAGCGACCGCTCATGCCACCCGCAACAGCAGAGCATTGAGCACCACCGTGATTGAGCTGATGGCCATCAGCAGGGCAGCCAGAGGCGGGGACAGCAGCACTCCCTGGCTCGGCAGCAGGGCACCGGCGGCAAGGGGCAGAACGATCAGGTTGTAACCGAAGGCCCAGAAGAGGTTCTGACGGACCTTGGCCAGGGTGCGACGGGCAAGGGTCAACGCTTCCGGCAGGTTGTCGAGGCGATCACCCATCAGCACCATGCCAGCCGTGTCCTGGGCGATCTGGGTGCCGGTGCCGATGGCGATGCCCAGGTCCGCCGCGGCCAGAGCCGGTGCATCGTTGATGCCATCGCCCACCATCGCGACCCGCTCCTGGTGGCGCAGCCGCTCCAACCGCTCCAGCTTCTGCTCCGGCAACATCTGCCAGCCCAGATCCGCCACTGCAAAGCCCAGCTGCTGACCCAATCCACGCACCGCCGGCTCACGGTCACCGCTGAAGATCGCCAGACCCAGGCCCTGCTGACGCAACCGTTCCAGAGCCGGCTCCACATCGGCCCGCAGCTGGTCCTCGATCTGCACCAGCCCCAGCAACTCACATCCATGGGCCACGGCCACCACAGAGCCCTCGGCCTGCGCAAGCCAGGTTCTGGCCGAATCGCTGAGGGTGACACCAAAGGATTGCAACCAGTCGGGACGTCCCACCCGGATCGGCTGAGGCCAACCCTCCAAGGCACCGACAAGGCCCTGACCGGACACGTTGGTGACCTGCGCCGGCTCCAACAGGGTCAGGTCCCGTCGCTGGGCCTCCTGCAGCAGGGCATGGGCCAGAGGGTGACGACTGCTCTGCTCGAGGCTGGCGGCCAGCTGCAACAACAGGGATGGATCCTCGGCCCAAACCCCGCTCACCAAGGGGCGTCCAAGGGTGAGGGTGCCGGTCTTGTCAAAAACAACTCGGTCGAGGCCGGCGGCGGTTTCGATCACATCTCCGCCGCGAAACAGCCATCCCCGCTGTGCGGCAAGACCCGTGGCCACCGTGATCACGGTGGGGGTCGCCAAACCGAGGGCACAGGGGCAGGCCACCACCAGCACGGCGATCGACAACTGCAAGGCCAGGCCAATCGGGGAGGTGGCGCCACTGCCGAGGCCGCCATGGTGCATGGCATGGCTGCCGGTCATCAGATGCCCCTGGGGCATGCCCGGCGCTGACGCCTGCAACACCTGGGGCCACTGATCAGCTCCGACCAGCCACCAGAACAGAAAGGTGGCCAGGGCCAGGGCGATCACGCCGTAGCAGAAGCGCCCGGCCACGCGATCCGCCAGCCCCTGGATCGGAGCCCGACGCGCCTGGGCCTGCTCCACCAGGCGAATGATGCGGGCCAGGGCCGTGTCCGCCCCAACGCGGGTGACCTCCAGCACAAGCGGAGCATCGAGGTTGAGGCTGCCGGCGGACAGCTCAAGGCCGGGTTCCGCCTGCCATGGCAGCGGTTCACCGGTGAGGCTGGAGGCATCCACCGCCGAGTGCCCTTCCAGCACAACACCATCCACCGGCACACGGTCCCCCGCCAGCAGCTGCAGCCGCTCACCGGGGCGCAGCGCTCCGACGCGCACGTCCCGGATGGCGCCATCCGGCAGCACCAGACGGGCCGTATCGGGTTGCAGCTCGGCCAGCTGATGCAGCGCCTGGCCGGTGCGGAAACGGGCACGCTCCTCCAGGAAGCGCCCCAACAGCACGAAACCAAGCAGCATCACCGGCTCGTTGAAAAAACACGGCCAGCCGACCTCTGGCCAGATCAACGCCACAAGGCTCGCTGTGTAAGCGCTGCCGACCCCCAGACCCACCAGGGTGTCCATGCTGGGGGCACCCGCTCGGGCCGCAGCAAGACCACCCCGGAGAATCGGTCGACCGGGGCCCAACAGGGCCACCGTGGCAAGGCCGGCGTGGAACGGCAGGCTGCCGATCAGGGGCAGCGACAGATGGCCGGCCTCGCTGAGGTGACCGAACACCGACAGCAGCAGCAGCGTCAAGGCCACCATCAGTTGTCGCCACTGCTGCCACCAGGTCAGCCCCGAAGCCCCAGCCACTGGCCGCGCCGACGACGGTTCCAGGGAGCGTTCACGGGCCGGAAATCCACGGCTGGCCAAGGCGCCAAGCACTGCATCAACGCTGCCTTGAGATGTCTCGAAATCCAGCCAGGCCGCCCGGCTCACCAGGTTCACATCAGCGCGTTGCACCCCTGGCTGTTCGAGCAGGGTGCGCTCCACGGCCCGCACACAGCCTCCGCATTTCATCCCCTCCACATCGAGGACGACGGTCTGAACCGCAGGACTCACGGGCGTTCGTTCGTTACGGCAACGCTAGGTCGGTTGCTGGCCCCGTCAGGATGGGTGCCTTCCGCCGGAGCGCCGTGCCCCGCAGTAACCGCAACGACAACTTCATCGACAAGAGCTTCACGGTGATGGCGGACCTGATCGTCAAGCTGTTGCCGATCAACG
>CAJWIC010000155.1 GCA_913040905.1 uncultured Synechococcus sp.
GAGCAGAAGGCGAAACCACCATCGGCGGCCGGGCCCACACCGGTGAACAGCACCACGCCGATCTCGCGGTCATCCCGGATGCGGCTGAAGGCATCACACAATTCAGCGACCGTCTGGGGCCGGAAGGCATTGCGCTTGGAAGGGCGGTTGATCGCCACCCGGGCGATGCCCTCATTGCAGCGGTCGACAAGGATGTCGGTGTAGGTCCCCCAGGGCTGCCACTCCGCTGCGGGGTCACCGGGGAGAACCTGCCGCAACTCGGCCATCAGCTTCAGAGCATCGGCTCTGCATTCTGCGCAGCGGTGCGGAGCTGCGTCCGCAGTCGGGCATCCGCCCCACGGTCCGTTGACAACCTGAGCAGGGCCGGGCGGCCCTGGGTCAGCCCCCAGTCGAGGGCATCAGGCAGATCCTCCAGGCAAGCCACCTGTCGCCCCGCAATGCCGTAGGCCTCTGCCAGGGCCAGAGGATTGACCCGCTGGGGCATCGCAAAAAGGCGATCGAACTGGCCGGACTCAATCGGCAGCTGCTGGAAGATTCCACCGCCCTGGTTGTCGATCAACAGCACCAGCAGTGGCGGATTGCCTTGAGCGGCATGCAACCAGCCATTGCTGTCGTGCAGCAGGGCCAGGTCGCCCGTCACCAGCACAAGGGGACCCTGCTCCAGCGCCAGTCCCATGGCTAACGAAAGGGTTCCATCAATGCCGGATGCGCCGCGGAAGCTGTAGCAGCGACGCTGCTGTGCATGGAGTCCTCCCCACACCAACCAGTCGCGGACGGGGGAACTGGCCGCCAGCATCACTGGCAGCTCCGGTGGCAGCAGCAGCGGCAACCAGTGGGCCAGTGCTGGTTCGTTCATGGGCCCCTGCAGAGGCAGCCACTGACGCAGCAGGGTCGACATGTCGAACGTCACCGCCGGTCGATCCAACGGCGACGCCCCGGCGGGGTCCTGATCCTGTGCTGCCCACCAGGCCGCCAGCCCGCCACTCCATTGATCTGCCAGGCCGAGGGGGTCCAGACCTCGCGGATCCCCTTCACTGATGAGCAGTTGCGGCCCCGCCTGCTGCTGCAGCCAGGCTTGCAGTCGCCGACTGGCGGGCAAGGGCCCCAACCGCAGCACGGGGCTGCCGGGCGGGAGCGCAAGTCGATCGAGCTGGAGTTCCCAGCCGTCCACCTGACCTGGACAGTCGGCCGGAATAGCGGCCAACGGATCCGCCAGCAACGGCCAACCGCTACGGCTTAACCACTGCCGCAAAGCCTGCTGGTAGGCCGGTAGTGCCGGAGCCAATCCCCGCCAGGGGCCGGCCACCACGACACCGGCTTGCTTGGGATCAAGCGGCGGTGCCGCAGGCCCGGGATCGACACCGCTCGCTCCCTTCGCCTCAAGGCGTCGCCAGCTCGCAGCCTGCAACGACGCTTGATCATCCGGAGACGCATGCAACGGTTCCTCAAAGGGAAGGTTGAGCTGCACTGGCCCGGGGGGACGACCGTGGCAGCGACACCAGGCCTCGGCTGCCAGATCCAGGAGGGCATCGGGCGACTGGCTCGCCAGTCCTTCCGGGGCTCCAGACCCCAGCCAGCGGCAGGCCGGCTGCAGAAACAGCTCCTGGTTGACGGTCTGATTGGCGCCGCAATCCTTCAGCCGGGCGGGGCGGTCAGCCGTGAGCAACAGCAGCGGCTGGGTGGAGCGATCCGCTTCAACGGCAGCCGGCAACAGGTTGGCGACCGCAGTTCCTGAGGTCGTGACGACCGCCACGGCACGACCGCAGGCTGTGGCCATGCCAAGGGCGAGAAAGGCCGCCGACCGTTCATCGATGGCCGTGGTCAGTTCCAGGTCAGCGCGGGCGGCCAACAGTCCGGCAGCAGCGGCCAGCGGACCGGAACGACTGCCGGGGCACAGCACCAACCGCGTCATGCCCTGCTGACACAGGCCGTCCAGCAGCGTCAGGGCCGCCTGCAGATTGTCGCGGGCAAGGGTCAGTGCAAGGGATCAGGCTGGTGCGATCTTGGGTCAATGACGCCCCCATCCACCACACCCCCGGCCCAGGACAACTCCAAGGGGTTCTGGCGAAACCTGATCGTCTGGGGTCTGCTTGCCCTGTTGCTGCGCTGGGCCGTCGTGGAACCGCGCTGGATCCCCTCCGGTTCGATGCTGCCCACCCTGCAACTGCAGGATCGGATCCTGGTGGAAAAGATCAGACCCCGGCTAACGCGACGCCTGCATCAGCACCTGCAGCGCGGCGATGTGGTGGTGTTTGTTCCGCCACCGCAGCTGGTCGCCGCCGGATATGACCCCAACGCAGCCTTGATCAAACGGGTGGTGGGGCTACCCGGTGATCAGTTGACGGTGGAGAACGGCGTTCTCCACCGCAATGGTGAGGAGGTGAGGGAGCCCTGGATCAGCGAAGCCATGGACTACGCCATGGCAGCGGTGCAGGTCCCCGAGGATCAACTGTGGGTAATGGGTGACAACCGCAACGCCAGCCTGGATTCCCATTTGTGGGGGCCTCTACCGGAGAGAAATGTGATCGGCACAGCCATCTGGCGTTACTGGCCCTTGCAACAGTTCGGTCCCCTACGGATCCCCGCCCCTGCTGATGGGAGTTGATCATGGGTGCTTGCGTTAAGGTCAGGGCCGTGATGTGGATCACAAAGGATGTTCAATCCCGAGTTTCTGACCACTGACAGCAACGACGGTCAAGCGGGGAACAGCCTGATCCAGTACTTGCAGGAGCAGACGCCTGACACCCTGCAGCGGGTCGCGAAATCAGCAAGCAGCGATATTCAGGACATCATTCGCCACAACGTTCAGGGTCTGCTGGGAATGCTTCCCGGGGAACACTTCGAGGTGAAGGTGACAGCGAACCGCGACAACCTCGCCAACATGCTGGCCTCAGCCATGATGACGGGTTATTTCCTGCGCCAGATGGAACAGCGCAAAGAGCTTGAAGAAACCTTGTTCGCCGACGAGCAAATGGCGATCGAGCCCGAAGACGAACTCAATCTCTGATCACAGATTGATTGGGAACAACGCCCAGTTCCAGAAGGCGTTGATCGATCGATCCGAGAAACTCCCAGTTGTCTAAACCGGGAGCCCATTCTCGCTGTTTCAAAGACGCCAGCAGATGTTGGACAGTTTCGGGTGTGAAAATGAGCGGTGCGCTGTAGTGAGCAGGAACCAGCCAGCGCATCTCAGCCAGCCCTCTGAGCTCCTGCAACCAACCCAACAGGGCGTGCTGAGCCCTTGGCAACACCAACCGCTCGAGCACCGGAGCCACCTGCAGACGAGGCTGCTCTTTACCCATCAAGCCATCGGCAGCCGCCTGCCAACCGGACTGCCAGCGGAAGGGATAAAGACCGAAGTGGGCCTTGAGGGAGCGGAGTCCCGGCTTGAAAGCATCCCGTAGCAACTCCGGCAGCTCTGGCACCTCCAACGGTTTCGGCCTCAGATACGAGGCGAACAACACCAGACGCGCCCAGCCCCGCCGCCGCGTCTCTGGCGAATCGATGAGCGGCTCATCGCCGCGTTCGCGGGCATGGAACAACAGCGGCGTTGGATCGAGGTCAAACAGGGCCGGGGGTTCAGCACTGATGCCCACCAGGGCATCGGTCACCAACAGAGCGCCTGACGGGCGATGCAAACAGGAGACTTCCTGGAA
>CAJWIC010000156.1 GCA_913040905.1 uncultured Synechococcus sp.
TCTGCTTCGAGAAGGAGAGCACACCCTGTTCGCCAACAGCCAGCAAGCCTGGGTGAATCAGATCAATCAGTTGATTGAGCAGCCCCAGCAGCGTCTGGATCTGGCGCGGCGGGCCCAGCACCATGCCCTGGAACATCTCGGCGCCGATCAGGCCGCGACACGCTGGGAGCCGCTGCTGCAAAGGGATCACCCGCGCCCGCAGCAACGGGTGGCCTTGATCGTCGATGCCGACAGCCCCAATGCGATCCAGGGCGAAGCTCGCCTGGCCAATGCCCTGGCCCAGGCGCTGCGGCAGCATCCCAAGAGACAGGTCGACTGGCGACAACACGGCTGGGACACACCAGCGGATTGTCTCCACATCACCGGCACCGGCGCCCAGGCCCAAGCCGCCGTGGACCGAGCCATCGAGAGGCAGATTCCCTATGTGCTGCACCTCCATAACGGCAGCTGGCTCAAAGCAGAGCACCAAACACGGCTGCAAAGGGCCGCCTGCTGCACCGCCAGCAGCCACCAGCTGCAACAGGCCAGCCGGGCAGCGGGCCTCACCAACGTGACCGTGATCGCATGGCCATGGCGGGCCTTCCCCACCCAGGAGCACCCAAAACAAGACGGCCCACTGCGGGCGCTTGTGCCGCACCACCGCGGCCATGCAAGCGGGCTTCTGGCGCTGAAGGCAGCGATCCAGCAATTGCCCCCACAGGCCTTGGAGTTCACCGTGCTCGACGACGCGCCAGCACCGATCCAGCCGCGCCGTCAACGCTGGGGGGGCTGTGACGTGCACTGGTGCAGCGCGCTGACCCGCCCTGATCTAGCGGAGCTGCTGGCCAGCCATCAGGTGTGGATTGAACCCACCCTCAGCGGGGGCGATGACCTTGCGCTGGCCAAGGAGGTGCTCAGCGCAGGGCTGTGGCTGCTGGCCAGCGACGCCAGTGCGACGGCCGAACTGCTGAACAACGGCCCGTTCGGAACACGGCTCCAATGCCAACAGCGTTCGGACTGGCCCCAACAGCTGCTACGGCTGCAGGGGCACGACCATCCACCAGCCCCGCTGCTCCAGTTCCCGGCCACCCAGCCGAACCTCACTGACGTTCTCGCAAGCCTGCACAAGCGGCTTGGGATCTGGGCTGATTAAAGAAAGCCAGTACTCTGAGTACCGCAACAGAAGGTGATGACGGCCCACCTGGCACCGCCCCAAAACTGGAACGCGCTCCTGCCAGCGGACGTCACGACGCGCAGCTTTGCCCCCGGCGAGACCCTGCTCGCCCCGGGAGAGCAACCCAAGCAGATTTGGCTGATCCGCAGCGGCTCGGTGCGCAGCCTTGCGGCCCTACCGCCGCAACATCAGTGGCGCACGGTGGAGCGCCACGGCGGAGACTGTTTCGTGGGCTGGTTGGGATGGCTGCACGGCCGGCCGGTTGAGCATCTACGCGCGGCCGAAGCCAGCGAGGTGATCGAACTGAGCCTCCAGCAATTCGAACAGCTCTGGCACAGCCAACCAGCCCTTCGCCACTGGTGCGCCAACCAGACGCCGACGGCGGAGGCGCTGCATCTGCTGCTCCAGCTCAGCCACAGCAACCCAGCCCGAAGCCACCAGCTCGATGACTGGCGCAACCTCCAAACCTCCCTGCGATGGGCCATTGATGCAGCTCCCGAGAGCCGGCCCGGGGGGCAGTGGCATTGGATCAGCGGCGCCGTGTGGCCCGAACGCCCCAGCGATCCAGCACAGCAGCAACGGCTGATCTGGCTGCCCGATCCCGACGACGCCGCCATCCAACTGGCTTTACATGAGCTTGGACCACCACCACGGAATCAGCACGAGGAAGGTCTCCTGCGCCTCAAGCGGGCCAATGGCCCGCGGGACATTCCTCTCGCCATCTGCCAAAGCCTCGCATCGTTCTACGGCGTTCCTGCCAACCGCGACAACCTGCTCGATGAAATCGATGCCCTGCTGCAGCGTCAAAGCCAGCTCAATCTGATCAACATTGGCCAGCTGCTCAGCGGCCTGGACCTTTCGGTTTCGATGGTGGAGCTGCCGATCCAGCAACTCAGCCGCGTTCCCTGTCCGGCGGTTTTCATCCACCAAGGTCACATCACCCTGCTGGAAGGCGTTAGCGAAGACGGCCAGCTGCGCTTGCTCGACCCGGAACTCGGACCACTCACGCTCAACGCCGATGTGATCCAGCCTGAGCAGGACGACCGTTTACCGATCCTGCTGCTGCGCCGCCGGCCCGACAGCAAAGAGCAACGCTTTAGTTGGGCCTGGTACGGCCCCTTCCTGCGCCCCCACCGCCGCGAATTGATCGAAGTGCTGGTCAGCTCCGGTGTGGTGAACGTGCTGGCCCTGGTCACCCCGTTGGGGATCATGCGCTTGATCAACGCCCGCACCGGCGGCAGTGATTCGCTCGATGCCGTGATCAGCATCGGCGTGATCCTGATCGGCGCCAGCGTGGTGGCCGCCATCGCCTCAGCTCTGCGCAGCCTGATCTTCACCGGCGTGGCCAACCGCGTGGACATGGACACCCGAGAAACAATTCTCGATCGGTTGGTTCGGCTTCCCCAGGGCTTCTTCGATGCCCGGCCCGTGGGCCGCATCACCTACTACTTCAACCAGCTCGACCGCCTGCGCGATTTCTTGATCGGCCGGGCCCTCACCACCCTGGTGGACTTCAGCTTCAGCTTGCTCTACCTGGTGGTGCTGTTCAGCCTCAACCCGCTGCTCACCCTGGTCACCCTGAGCACGTTGCCGCTGTTCATCGTGCTGGCCCTGATCGCCAACCCGATCGTGGAACACCAAATCGAACGGGTGGTGCAGGAGGGCGTCAACACCAACAGCTACCTCACAGAAGCGATCACCGGCATCCAAACGATCAAGTCCCAAAACGCCGAGCTGAAGACCCGCTGGGATTTCCAAGACCGCTACAGCCGTTTCATCGGCGAGGACTTCAAGCTCAAGGTGAGCGGAGAAACCGTGGGGGCCTTGGCCAAATTCCTCGGCGACCTCACCGGCATCGCGACGATGGTGGTGGGGGTCTGGCTGGTGTCCCGAAACGACCTCACGATCGGGGCCCTGTTCGCGTTCCGAATCATTGGCGATCGCGTCACGGGCCCTTTGGTGCAACTGGTGCAGACCTGGCAGCAGTTCAAGATCCAGTCCCGGAATCTCACCCTGGCGGCGGACGTGGTCGACCGACCCACCGAACAGTCCGAGCGTGAAGCGGAGAACATCCCCATGCCGCCGCTCACAGGCGAGGTGGCAATCGAAAAGGTCGACTTCCGCTATCAGGAGGGAGGAGCGATGATCCTCCACAACGTGTCGCTGAACGTGCCCGCTGGCACCTTTGTGGGACTGGTGGGCGGCTCCGGATCGGGCAAATCCACCCTGTTGAAATTGCTGCCCCGCTTCTACGCCCCTGAATCCGGCCGCATCAAAATCGACGGGCTGGACATCAGCAAGGTGGAGCTCTATTCCCTCCGCCGCCAGATCGGTGTGGTGCCCCAGGACTCTCTCCTCTTTGACGGCACCATCAAGGAAAACCTGCTGATGGTGAAGCCCGATGCCACCACTGAAGAGCTGATGCGCGCGACCAGGATCGCCTGCGCCCACGACTTCATCATGGAGATGCCCCAGGGCTACAACTCTCC
>CAJWIC010000157.1 GCA_913040905.1 uncultured Synechococcus sp.
GCACCATATCTGGTGGTGACCAGACCATGCAAAGTGGAGAGGCCCCATTACCCGGCCCCGTGCGATGCATGGGGCTTTTTTGTGCACCAGATCTGGAGTGGACGCCCGCAGGAACGTTTTTTGGTAGCGGTTGACATATTCCTCATTCGCAACAAACCCGGGTCCAGCGCGACGCATCATGCAAGAGTTAAAAGATCCTTAAGAGGATGTGATGGGACGGTTCGTCAGCAAGCTCAGTCAGCAGCAGATCAAACACGGGTTTTCCCTGCTGAAACTGATGGACCATCTCGACCGTGAACTGGACCTGCTGCAACAGCAGCGGCTGGCCGCTGGCCTGTCCAGCCTTGAGGGACAGCGCCTGACCCGTGTCCGCCAAAGTCACCTCCGCAAACAACAGGACTGCATCGCGGAAATGGAAGGCAGTGGGTTCAATGCCTGGCTGATGGAACGCCAACTGGCCTGACCTTTGAATGGAGCCGTCGTCCCGGGCCCGTGCGAATGACCTGGTCCAGGAGGTGCTCCAGCAGATGGCCGACGATCAGAAAACTCCGCGCGAGGGAAAAGCCAAGATCGCCCGGGGATTCAATGACGTGAACAAGCAGTTCGCAGCCTGTCAACTGCAGCTGGACCCTTGACACTGCACGCCGTCTATCACGAGCTCTACTCGGCGCCCCTGCCATCGACCCATCGTTTTCCGATGGCCAAATTCAAGTTGCTTCGGCGCTTGCTTCTCGACGAGCAGGTGCTGCAGGAGCAGCAGATCCGCCGCCCCCTGAGCATCGCCCGACGCGATCTGGAACGCATCCACCAGCGCACGTATCACCAGGCCTTCAGCCGTGATCAACTCAGCCGCCAGGAACAGCGCCGAATCGGGCTTCCTGCCACACGGCCACTGGTGCAGCGCACCTGGTTATCCGTCGGAGGAACGTTGCTGACGGCCCGCCTGGCACTGCAGCACGGCATCGCCTGTCACCTTGCCGGCGGAACCCATCATGCCCATCCCGGATTCGGGAGCGGCTTCTGCATCTTCAATGATGTGGCCACCACGGCACAGGTCCTGCTGGATAACGGCGAAGTGCAACGGCTTCTGGTGGTGGACCTGGACGTGCATCAGGGCGATGGCACAGCCGCCTGCTTCACCAATGAGCCGCGCATCACCACCTTGTCCGTGCATGCCGCCAGCAATTTCCCGCTGCGCAAGGTGGAGAGTGACATTGACATTGCCCTCGAGGATGCAACAGGCGATGACGACTACCTGGGAGCAATCGGAGACAAACTCCCGCAGGTGCTGGATGAGCAGCAACCGGATCTGGTGTTGTTCAACGCCGGCGTTGACCCCCATCGGGAGGACCGGCTTGGTCGACTGGAACTGAGCGACGAGGGATTGCTTCGCCGTGATCGCCTCGTCCTGGATGCCGCCCTGCGCCGCAGCATTCCCATCGCCACAGTGATCGGAGGCGGCTACGACGAGCTGATGCCCCTGGTCAGGCGGCACGCCATCGTGATCCGAGCCGCCGTTGAGCAGGCCCGGTTGTTTGGACTGTCGTAAGTCAGACCTGGCAGGACAGGTTCAGGCAGGCCGTCAGCTGCTGATTGCGATGCTCCATCAATGTGGTCAGCCAGTTGGCAGCTTCCACTGGGGCCACGCTGCGATCCCGTAGGCCATCGCAGATCAAGCGGTGCAAGGAAAGATCGCGGCAATCAATGGCCAGCTGTTCATCCAAGGCCACAAGATCATCCGCGTTGCGGCAGGCGCGCAACGCATTCACTACACGCTCCTCCAGCTCGCTTGCCATGGCGATGATCAACGCTGATCAACAGCCTGCCAGCTGATGTTTTCAGTTCTGAGGAGCTTTTTCAGACCATGACAACGGTGATGGATGGTGCGCTACCCCCGTGGCGGCAACGACTTCGCGGTGCCATCAAGCGAGAGGGACGCCAGGGGAGCGCCCGCTGGCTGCAACTCGCCACGGTGGCGTCCGATGGAACACCAAGGGTGAGAACACTGGTCTTCCGTGGCTGGAGCGAGGCGGATCAACTGGAGCTGTACACCGATGGCCGCAGCAGCAAAACCTCCGAGCTGAGCCATCAGCCCCAGGTGGAACTCTGCTGGCTGCTGAGCAAAGCCAGGCAGCAATACCGGCTGCGGGGGACAACCGCACAGATAGCGCCCAGGGATGGAGACGTCCGCTGGCGATCCCTCTCCCCCAGTGGACGAGCCCTTTGGGGCTGGCCGCAGCCAGGACAACCCTTTGAGTCCAAAGCGTCCTTCCCCCCAGAACTCCCGGAGGACACTCCCATCCCAGATCACTTCCTTGTGATGCAGATCCGCATCCAGCAGGTGGAGTTGCTCGACCTGAGCCAGCACCCGCATCAGCGCTTGCGCTGGCGCCGCGACGATGGCTGGCAGGAACAGCGGCTCAACCCCTGATAACCATGGCTCTGTCACCACCACTGAACCACCCGACCAACGGAGGCTTGCCCTGGTCTTGAAGGCACTGTCACCACCGACAGCGTCTGCCCTTCACGCTGATAATCGAACCGACAGAAGCCCTCCCCGGTGCCCGAGCAGGACGACAGGCTTTTCAGCGTGACGCCGGACCATTGGCGCTCATCGGGGGATGGCTCTTGATCCGGAGCCGGACGCCATCCAGCCGCCAGCAGGGTGCGATGGGCGTCAACGATCGACTGCTGCGGGCTCAGGGGCAGTTGCGGTGAAGCGACTGCTGTCATCGGAAAGAACAGAAGCAGCAGCCAGGCCATTGTTCGTTCTGCCATCCCGCCTTCTCATCCCTTAGCCAGAACCAGGGCCAATGACCACTGGCGTTAACTGGCCTGCCGCTCCTGCCCCCATGGGCGTAGCAGGTCCTCGGTGTAACGGATGGTCAACCCCATCTGACCATCCCAGGCCACGGCGTAGGTCCAATGACCGGGACGATGTTCTCCGCTGGGAAGTTGTACCGGCTCGACCCACTGGCAGGGCTCTGATGCAATCACCCCATGGCGGTCCCCACTGTTGTTGCTGATGCGATCCCCGGCCTGGAACAACGGCTTCGGTCGCTCAGCAGCAGACGTGAGCAATGGATCAGCTTCAGGCATCGGTCCTGAAGATGCTGCAGCAAAAGCCTCACTGCTCTCCGATGGGTCCTCAAGGAAGGTCGGTCGCTGGGGTAGCCAACTGGGATCAGGTAAGGCCCCCTGAAGCAGATGGCCAATGGCACGCCCACGGCCAACGCCGTAGAACAGGCAGTAAGAGTCCAATCGCTCGAGCACATCAGGCTTCAGCCACACCTGGACAGGTCGTGCTTTTGGATCACCGCTGGACTGAAAACGGCCGCTGGCATCGCGGCGTTGGGGTTGTGGACTGGTCAGGATCTTCGCGAGGTCTTCACGCCATTGAGCCGAACAGAGCCGACATCATTAGCAAATTCTAGTAATCGATCCTTAAGCAACTTGACACCGTTGCTGGGCAAACCAAATCAGAAGCGGACCCTGGGGGCCGGCAGATTCACTGGTGAAACGGGTCACTCAACCGCCTGTGAGGTGCACCAGCGGTTGAATGCTCAGCGCGATCACCAGGCTCACCACCACACCGACGAAGGCCTTCCAGAGATCACTGCCGATGATCTTGCCCAGGTTG
>CAJWIC010000158.1 GCA_913040905.1 uncultured Synechococcus sp.
GGGCCGGGAATTGGCAGAGGGCTTCGCAGGCCAGCAGTTGGCTGTCGCTGTCGCCGATCAGCAGCAGCTTGAAGGTGTCTTTCATGGTGCCGACTCCAGGGCTTGCGCCAGCCGCAGCGCGCCGTCGGGAATTCCCCAGCCCATCGACCCCAGCCAGGCCTGATCCGGTCTGGGGAGTTCCAGCAGCTGGTCCAGTGCACGAATGCTTTGAAGACGATGCATCGCGCCGCAGCCGAACATGGAGGTTGTGCCCTGATCGGTGTGAATGCCGTAATCGCCAATGACCAGGGTGGGACGGCCCCAGGCCATCGCCGTCAGGCTCCAGGCTGAGCTGACGGTGAGGCAGGCGCTGCAGGTGGCCAACTGCGTCAGCAGCTGACCTTGGGCGCCGAAGACCAGATTCTGCGGAAACACCCATTCGCTGGAACACACTTTTGACGTCCAGGGCTGGCCGCTGGGCCAGGCTTCATCGCAATGGACGACAACAGACCATTGGGGAGAGGCTTCAGCCCAGCTGATCAGTTGCCGCAGCAGCTGGGCTTTCCCACCGGGTTGGGTGGGCACGGTCTCCTGAACCAGTGCCAACAGGGTGTGGGGTGGTTTCGGGGACCCGGCGTTGAGGCAGCCGCGGGGGGGACGCTCCGGCATGAACCAAAGACCCATCGCCAGCACGTGTGGTGCCGCGATCGTTTTAGGCCAGAACCTGGTCATGGCCTTGACTTCCTGGCATTGGCGCTCTCCGGGCAGGAGCAACAGGTCGCAGCAGAGCCGCTCGCTGAGTTGTTGCATCAGCTCGTCGCCGAGGGAGGCTTTCAGCGGGCCGCTGAAGATCGGTGCAGCTCGGTGACCTTGGCTTCCAGCCAGGGCACGATGGGCCGTGGCAAAGCGTTTCAGCGCATCGCTGCACTCGACGAAAACGCCGACGGCCTTGGCGTTCCGTAACAGTTCGGTTCCCAGCAGATCCATCAGACCCATCGGGATCAGCGGGGTCTCAGGGGGGAGAGGGCTCTCCCAGCCGTCGCTGCAGCCCTGACCCACCGTCAGACAGCTCTGTCCAGCCCGTTCAAGGCCCTCGGCAAGAAGGCGGCAAGCAAGGGCGCCGCGGTCGCTGTCGCTGACCAGAAGGATCGTCATCGTTCCCTCAGCCACCGCGAGAGCCAACCGAATCCCACAAGCCCATCACGCAGGCGGCGCAGAAGGGTGCGGGTTTTGTGACGTTTGCGCTGACTGGAGCGAGCCCCCCCGCTGCTGAGCATGCGGCGGCCGCCGTGGCGGATGGCGTAGGTCTGCCAGCTGCGGCTGCCCCAGCTGCCCGGCCCGAGACCATCGGTTGGCAATGGGGATCGGTCGCCATGCAGTCGCTCCAGCAGGGCTGTCACAAAGGTCTCCCGTCCCTGGGGTTGCAGGCCGTGGCGTTGCAGCCAGTCCATTTTGTGAATCGAGGTGAAGGGGTCGCGCCGGATGGCAGCGAAGTCAGTCACGGCTCCCGATTCCGCAAAGAAGTGATTGCCCAGGGTCTCGGTGACACCGAGATCAGCAACGATCCGGGTGCTGACGCCCATGGCCATGGCCTCAAGGGCTGCGGTGGATGACACCGTGATGGCGCAGCCACAGTGCCGCAGCAGCCGGGTGGCCGGTTTGAAACTGAGCTGCAGATTGGGCACTGTTTCGCTCATCCGCTCGATCACACCAGCCATCTCGCCGTGGCGGCGGTGCAGGGTGCTCTCGATGCTGGAGGTGCGTGGTTTGAAGATCACCGGATGGTGGGGCCAGGCTTCCGCCAGCTCCTTGAGCTGTTTGCAGATGTAGCGCCGTTGCAGCGGATGAACCGGTATCGAGGGCTGCTCGAAGAACACGATTGATGGCTTGTCTGGGACTGCGCGATCGGTTTCGGCGTTCCAGAGCAAGGGCAGGCCCGTCACCACGGCGTTGTCGCTGGACAGGCCCAGCGCCTCTCGGCCCAGCCGGTAGGTGGCGAAATCCTGCGCACTGTTGAGGCACAGCAGATCCGCACCGGAGCGATCCAGCATTCCCTCCAGGGCAAAGCGGAACAGGATGCCTGGATAGGCACTCACCAGAACGGGGCGATCGGCGCGGTCCCTCCATTCCTTGGCGAGCATCAGCAGCGCCTCACGGCTGCGCAGGCCGTCCAGGCCCAGAATCAGCACATCGGTGTCAGCGGCCATGGTGGCCGTCAGGCTGCGGAAGTCCTGCCAGGCACCCTTCTTGATCGGGGTGCGGCGGTCGGTCCGACGGATCTCCAATCGCTGGCGGCGGGACAGGGCCCTGTTGGAGATCTGGAGCAGATGCAGGGTGGTCTCGGCCCCCTCCTGCCGGCAGGCGGAAAGCAGAGTCATGCCCACTTTCCCGAAGGAATCAAAGCAGGCGATTGCCGCAACCTTTCGGCCAGCCAGGCGCTTGTCGGCAGCGGGCGCCATCGTTGGGCTCCGGGAATCCGGCAAAACTAGCTGGAGGTCTGTGCCGCAAGGCTGCGGCACAGCTCCAGATCGGCGGGGCTGTCGATCTCCGGTCCTGAGTCGTCGATCATCACCGGCTGCCAAGGGGCGCAGAAGCGGCTGCCGCTGGCTCGAAAAGCGGCTGTGGTCATGGCATAGATCGCGCCGGTCTCCAGGAAGGCCGGCTCCAGGTCCTGGCGGCGCTGGCGGGGTTGCTGGGGATCATGATTGATCCCGCGGCCGTCCAGGCGCCAGAGGAAGCCATGCCAGGGCGCCACGGCAAAGGCACTGTTGATCGCCGGGTCCTCCAGCGCGGCCAGCACCTGGTCGATCTGGGCGCCGCTGGTGAACGGGGACGTGCACTGCAGAAACACCAGCCTGGCTGGCAGCGGCCCTTGCTCGTCCAACGTCTCCAGGGCGTGCAGCAGGGCTGATTCGGAACTGGCGGTGTCCCCTGAGAGGTCTGCAGGGCGGCGCACCACGTCGGCTCCATGGGCCTGGGCCTCTGCGGCGATGGCGTCATCGTCTGTGCTGACCACCACCCGCTCGACCCCGCGGCTGGCCAGGGCCGCCTGGACGCTGCGCGCCACCAGGGACAGCCCACCCACGGCTTGAAGGTTTTTTGCGGGGATGCCCTTGGAGCCGCCCCGCGCTGGAATCACAGCCAGGGCTCCCGGGGAGGCGATCATTGGAGAGGATTCAGATCGTTCCCTCCTACCCGATGATTCAGCGCTTCGGGGTGCCGGAGACCGGTCTGCTGGCCCATCGCACCGTGCCGGCGCTGCTGGCACCTGCCCAGTTGCTGCCGGGCCGTCGCCAGGATGTGGAGGCGTTGCTGGCCTGGGGCCGGCGCCCCAGCGCGCGGCGGGTGGAGCGACTGGGCCGGCACTGGCAGCTGCCGGTGTGGCATCTGGAGGACGGCCTGCTGCGCTCGTTGGCCAAGGGCCGTCAGCATCCCCCCCTGGCGCTGTTGGTGGATGACCTGGGGGTGCATTTCGATGCCACGCAGCCCAGTCGGATGGAGCAGCGCATCCAGCAACCGCTGACCGCTGATCAACGCCGCCGTGCCGGCGATCTGCAGCGGCGCTGGTGTGCTCTGCGGTTGAGCAAGCTCAATCCAGCCAGGGAATCACCGGTTCCGCAGCAGCCTTTTGTGCTGGTGGTGGACCAGT
>CAJWIC010000159.1 GCA_913040905.1 uncultured Synechococcus sp.
GCTCTGGGTGGTGAGCTCGCCGTTCTCCTTGATCGTGAATAGGGAGCGGTGGCTCCAGACATCGGCACTGTCGGCGCTCACATAGAAGGGCAGATCACCGAACAGCAGCACCCCGCGCTCCTTCGCCAGCTTCCGGATGGCCTGCCACTGTCGGTCCAGGTGCCACTGGACCAACTTCACCTGCAGCAGTGGTTCGCCGTGGTCGATGCTCCAGCGTTGAAGGGCTCCCTCCCGATGTGTGGCCAGCGCTTTGGGCCAGCTCCACCAGGCTCCCTGGTGCTGATCGTGCAGAACGCTGTAGCAGGCGTGGTCCTCCAGCCAGGCCTGTGCATCGCACCAGGAGCGGAAGGCGTTCTGACGCTCCGAGCTCTGCTCGGACCAGCGCTCCATCAGGGCTGTGGCGATGGCCTGGCTGCGACGGTCCGCCAGCGCGAAGTCCACCCTGTCGCTGGCGGCGTCGGTTCCCGGGAGCGATCCCAGGTCCTCGCCACGGATGAAGCCTTCCGCCGCCAGATCCGCGGCATCAAGCAACCAGGGGTTCAGCGCAAAACAGGAGGGTGAGCTGTAAGGGGAGCCGCTGGGGTCCGGCGGGGCCAGCGGCAGAATTTGCCATACCCCGATGTTGTTATCGGCCAGCTGATGAATCCAGCGTCGGCAGGGTTCACCGAAACTGCCGCAGACCGGGCTGCCGGGGAGAGCGGTGGGATGGAGCAGAACCCCTGTGCTGCGTGGACGCGGTGCTGTGGGCTGATCCATCGGAACTCCGATCTTCCTCAAGGATGGCCGTTTCAGAACAGAGCGGCATCCCCCAGGTCCTGGCCTGCCATTCCGTCCCGCACCACCCGTTCAAAGAACTGTTCGAGGGTGTCGTTCCCGTAGGAGGGGGTGGCATCAGCGTCGTAGCGCTGGCGTTGTTCATCCCACACCAACATCGACTCTGCGGCGTAGTAACGCCCGATGCGGCCGAATTCCGCCGTGTCCTGCAGAGCAGGGAACAAACGGGAGAGTCCCTGCAGGACCGCGATGGGACCATCCATCAAGGCGATGGGGACCGAGAGCATGCGCGGCGGGCGCCCCAGGGCTTTGAACAGCATTTCCCCCTGTTGTTTGGCACTGAGGGCTGGCCCTGGCCCGCCGATCGGCAACACCCGATTGCGTTTGTCCTCATCCCGCAGGCAATCAGCCATGAACCTGGCCAGATCGGCTTCGCTGATCGGCTTGCAGCTGGCCAGCTCGCCACCGCCGAACATCACATAGGGCCCCCCCTTGCGGCAGCTTTCCACCTGCCCGCCCAGACTTTTGAAAAAAGCTGTGGGTCGCACGATCGAATGGGTCATCTCCCCATCGGCCTGCAGTTCCGCTTCAAAGGCGAGCTTGGCCTTCTGGAATTCCAGCAGCGGTTTCTGCACGCAGATCGCCGAAAGCAGCACGTAATGGGCGACGCCAGCCCGTCGTCCCTCCCGATAGGTGTTGAGCGTGGCCTGATGGTCAATGGCCCAGGAGTCCTGGCGTCCGCCCGTGCGGGACGCCAGGCAGGAGACCACTACATCCGTGGGCTCGTTGAAGGCCTCTGCCGCCAGGGAGGCCGGGTCGGTGACATCTCCGAAGCGAACCTCGGCGCCCTGGAGGTCGTTGATCACCTGTTCCTTGTTCTGACGCCCCCCGATGCCACTGCGTTCACGGGCGAAGGCCACCACCTGGTAGCCGCGCTCCACCAGCTCGTGCACCACGTAGCGACCGATGTAGCCCGTGGCCCCGAACACCACGACCCGGATCTGTTCGGGGGGGCGGCTGCGGAAGTCGTGACGCAGAGCCATGGTGCTGGGGACTGGACAACTGGGCGAAACTAAACGCCGTAGCCCGTCCGGGGACGATGACGCCCACCCCACCGAAGCGGTTGATGCCCTGGTTGGGTCGTCATCCTCTGCGGACCGTTCTGCGAATCGCCGCTGCTGTGCTGGGGGTTGGTGCCACCGGGTGGTTGCTGGGCACCGTCTGGCCGGAGCCGGACCAGGTGGCTGTAACGGAGCCGGTGGCCCCCGACAATCCAACCAACCTGGCGCCCTTGCCTCTGGGGCCGCTGACGCTGTTGGTGGTGGGACTCGACGCGGATCAGATCGGTGATCCCGTGAACAATGCGGCGCCGCGGGGACGGGCCAATGCCGATGCCGTGATGCTGCTGCAGGTCGAGTCCCAACAGCCTCTCCAGGTGCTGCAGGTTCCGATTGAACTGGCCCTCCAGCTCCCGGGCCAGACAGGGCCCGTCAAGCTTGGCAGTCTCTGGCAGACGGGGGGGGTCGCCCTGTTGAGCGATGCGATCGGTGAACTGGTGGGGCTGCCGGCCGACCAACCGCACCGTTACGTCGTGCTCCCTCGACGGGTTCTGCGCTCCCTCGTGGATGGCCTTGGTGATCTGGACGTCATCCTGAACGCCTCGTTTCAACTGAGGGACCAGGCACAGAACTACACCGTCAACCTTCAAGCCGGTCGGCAGAGCCTCAACGGCGCCCAGGCCGAGCAGCTGGCGCGTTACCTCAAGGATCCCCTGGATGATCCCAACCGTCGCCTGCGGCAGCAGCTGCTGATCCGAGCACTGCTCGAGCAGTTCCGAGGCCCCGGCGTGATCGAGACGATTCCAGGGTTGGTGGATGCAGCCACCGGTGATGTGGAGACCAACCTTTCCAAGGCTGAGATGCTCAGCCTCGCGGCGGCTGTTCTGTCCAGTCCTGCATCGGTGAAGATTCAGCAGCTTCCCTTGGCCAAGCGGGCCGGCAAACAGGTGTTGCGTCAGATCAAGGCCGGGGAGTCGCTGCCCCTGTGGCCGCGGCCGTGACGGTGCGTTGGCTCAGGTGCTGCACCAGGTGGTTGAGGGCGAGCTCCCGTTCAGGGGTTCCCGCTGCTGGAATCCAGCCGATCCAGGGCAGACCATCCCGGCGGCGCTGCAGTCGGTTCCACTGCGCTCCGATCTGGACCAATCCGATCAGGGGGGCGCCGAGCTGATGGCAGAGGGCCGTGTAGGCCGCGGCGGATCCAGCGACGCTTCCATCGGGTTCGCCGGCGACCAGCAGCAACAGGGGATGGCGCCAGTCAGCCAGGGCATCAAGCCAGCTGCCACCTTCCGGTCGTTGCCGCGCTGCATCGCCGCTCAGACGGACCAGACCTTGCTGAGCCGCTGAATCCGACAGCAGCTTCAGCGGTGACTCCCCCTCGCAGATATGGCTGAGATCCAGTCCCCAGCAGTCAGCCAGGGCCGTGCAGGCCTCGCGCATCCGCAGCTCCGGCAGGGGGCCAGCACCCACCAACAGCGGAATACCTGTGGACATGGAGGCCCTGCTCACCACTACCATCGGATTACAGCAAACTTCGTCCCGCGGGCGCCGTGACCAGTTTTCTGACCGCAGCGCGCGCAGAACAGGACAAGCTCACACCGGACACACGCCGGTTGCGCCTGTTCAGCGGTACCTCCAACCCCGGCCTGGCTCGGGAGATCGCGGCCTACCTCGGGGTCCCCGATGGCCCGCGGGTGTGCAAACGGTTTGCCGATGGAGAGCTCTACGTGCAGATCCAGGAGTCCATCCGAGGCTGCGATGTGTTTCTGATCCAGCCCACCTGC
>CAJWIC010000160.1 GCA_913040905.1 uncultured Synechococcus sp.
GTCAGCTTCCCAAGCTGAACGTCGCCGGTTCAAATCCGGTCACCCGCTTAACAATTAAAACCTTGGTTTAATCAGCTGAAGAACCTGAGGTCCAGAGGAAGAAGCCCTGCGCTCCTGATCTAAACCACGGAGAATCAGACAACCGGCTTCTCGGAACGATCCAATTTCAGCCAGAATTCTTGCCTGACGAAACAAAGAATTGGCGCAATCAAGATGGCCCAATCGTTTCAGCTCGATTGTGCTTCCTGAAATTTCCGGCTTAAGGGTCACCGTTGAAATGGGCTCATTCCTGAGCGGAAGATAATGTTCGAGAAATTAAAAGCCCATCCATTTTTTTGGAATTCAGAAATTAAGTACCTGGCTCCTCGGAATTCCCCCCCAGATCAGCAATGCGATCGCGCAAGGCGAAACAGCGACGGTGATCACCACGAGCTTCGGCAATCGCTAGAGCAAACTCAAGCTTCTCGAGCTGATGCCCGCCTTCCAGAAATCCTGAGCGGGAGCGGGGCGTAGCGGAATTACCAGCTGAGGCAGGAATGGTGATCGCCATAGTTGCCTTTCTTTTTATTGTGGCACCCCTGGCCAGCGTTATGCGGCCAGATCCTGATCAAAAGATTTGTCTTCAGCCTGGGGTTCGGTGAGCTCCAGCAGCTGACGGGTTTCCTGCAGCAATTGATCAATGCCGTTCAGAGTCGCCTGCTCGTCATCCGGGACCGTCTGGACCGATTCCAGTTGCTTGCGTACAAGCAACTCCAGAGCCTCCTGCCGCTGCTCCAGCTTGACCAGACGCTGGGACAGGGTCGTGATCGTCTGCGCCAGATCCTCCGCAGTACGGGTAATCCGAAACGACACCGAAGAACTCATGGAACGGAGCGAGTGCTGGGTGGATCACAACACATGGATGGCGGTGTCTCAAGATCAAAACGCGGACCGCACCACAACCGATGCCACCTCTGGCGACGCTGATGCTCTACCTGCTGGCCGGCACCGCCGTAGGACTGCTCGCTCTTCTGAGCGGCATTCCTGCAGCACCACTGGCAGGTGCACTGCTGGGGGCGGGGCTCTTAAGCATGAGTGGGCGACTGGACAACGCCACCTGGCCATCAGGCACACGCACGGTGCTGGAAATCGGCATCGGCACGGTCATCGGAACCGGCCTGACACGGGCCTCTCTGGTGCAGTTGCAGACACTGTGGAAACCAGCTCTCCTGATCACCCTGACCCTCGTGCTGACCGGGATCGTGGTCGGCCTGTGGAGCAGTCGTCTGCTCGACATTGATCCTGTTGTCGCTCTGCTGGGGGCCGCCCCAGGCGGCATCAGCGGCATGAGTCTGGTGGGAGCCGAATTCGGAGTGGGCGCTGCCGTTGCGGCTTTGCATGCCGTGCGGTTGATCACCGTGTTGTTGGTGATTCCCCTGGTGGTGCGGTTGATCAGCCCTGGACAGTGACGCTGCCGTCGATATTTTGGGTTCATTGTTCACCCTTGCTATGCGTCGGTCGCTCCTGCTCTGCAGCGTTGGGCTCATCGGTGGATTGCTGGGAAGCTCCACAGCCGCCATGGCCGATGAGGCCACGAAAACCAAAGGCGCCAAAACGTACTGCTACCTGCGCTCGAGCGGAAACGATCACACCGTGAGCTGGAATGCTGCCTACGCATTGATCAAACGCCAGGGACGGAGCATGTTCAAAACATCTCCGGAACATGCATCCGTGATGATCACGGAAGCTGTCGTGAATGATCCCGGCAGCTACCCGGACTGCGGGCGCTATCTCGGTGATCTCTTCGGCGGTTCATCGTCCACAACGGCGATCCAGCCCTCCTCCACCATCAGTGGTTCCAGTTCCACCGCGCCAACCAACGCCGGCGGGGGTTACGCAACCAACAACAACGACCGCTACAGCTACTGATCCTGAACATCGCTTCCGCCCCTCAGGCGGATTGCAGACACTGGCGCACCATGGCCGGCAGCGACTGACGCGAGAGATTCAATCGGCGGGGTCCCAGCAGAACTTCGATCTGCTGCGCTTTGCTCGCCACCAACCCGTCCACCAACTGATCAGCTGGCCCCAACTGCAACCAGTGACAGGTCAGACCTGAATCGTCCATCCCCAGGCGATGACAACGGTCCTCCGCCTGATCCACATCTCCTGGCGTCCAGGGCCGTTCCAACAGCACCACATGGCGCGCTCGGTGCAGGGTGAAGCCCAGCCCGCCGGTGCCGAACGTCGCGAGCAGAAGGTCGCTATCCCCTTGCTGAAAACGGTCCACAGCTAGCTGACGCTCCGCCGGACGCTGACGACCGATCAGGAGTTCACCGCCCAAGTGTTGCTGCAACAGCTGCAACGGCTCAATGAAGCCGCTGAACAGCACGACGGGTTCCCCACGGCCAAGCAACTCCCGCAGCAACTGGCCCGCAGCCGGAAGCTTGAACTCAGCTGCGATGCGACGGAGACCAGTCAGCAGAGCCAGAGGTTCAGCATCGGAACGCACCTCACCCAGGGAAACCCGACGGCGGTAGTCCTCCACGATGAGATCCACCCGATGGTCGAAGCCACGGGACTCAACCGGCGTCAGCTCAACAGGTTGATGACGCCGCCGTTTGGGCGGCAGATCAAGCACCTGCGACTTCCGGCGATGCAGGATCAGTGGCCGGGTCAAACGCCGTAATTCCTCCAGTTGCGAGGCACCGTTGGCCTGCCACTGGCGGCCCCCCTGGCGTTCGCGCCAATGGCCCTGGCAGTAACGCTCTTCAAACAGGCGCTGATCCCGGGCCAGCGGGTGATCCATGGCCGCGAGCAATGGGAACAGCTGAGCCGGACGACCGTTCTTCATCGGCGTACCGGTGAGCAGCCAAATCGCCCTGAGACGGGGATGACGGGCCAATCGCAGCAAGCCCGCCGTGCGAGCAGCCTGAAGCGACTGGGCGAAATGGGCCTCATCCACCACCAGGAGTGTTCCAGCGGGAGGCAGATCCGCCGGTAACCGCGCCCAACTCACCAGCTCGAGGGACAGACCAACGGCATCGGCCTCCCGACGCCAGTGGGGATGCAGACCCACCGGAGCCACGACCATCAACCGCAGCGCACTGCATCGCATCAATGCCCTGGCCGCCAGCAGGGCCGTCAAGGTCTTGCCGAGACCCATTTCGTCGGCCAGAACAGCTCCGCGACGAGCCAGCAGCCAGCGAACTCCGGACCGCTGATGCGCCAACGGCATCCGCCCATCGGGAAGAGAGCGATCCAGCTCTGCCGCCGCCACCAGCTGCCGATGGGGGGGAAGCGGTGGCAGTGGACGATCACACCACTCCAGCCATTGCTGCAACTGGGGTGTCACCGGAAAACGCTGGCCCAGACATTGCCGCAGCGGAGTCGCGGCAGCAAAGGGAAACTCCCAACCCAAGCGTTGACCCATCCAACGGCCTCGGGGGCGGATGCGTCGCAACTGGGACTGCGTTACCGCATCAAATGGACTCACCACCTGGATCAAACCGGATGGCGACAGATCCAGACTGCAGCGAACAGGCTCTGAGGCGGAAATAGATATCCCCGCAAATAAATATGTTACAGGGATTCAGTCTATCGCCCCCGGGCTGTACCAAACCGCAGAA
>CAJWIC010000161.1 GCA_913040905.1 uncultured Synechococcus sp.
GGTCGTACCAGAAGCCCACCAGCAGGTAGGAGCACATGCCCACCAGCTCCCAGAACACGTAGATCTCAAGAAGATTCGGACTGATGATCAGCCCCAGCATCGAGCTGCTGAACAGGGCCAGATACGTGAAAAAGCGGACGTAGCCCTTGTCGTGGGCCATGTAGCCGTGGGAATAGACCATCACCAACAGAGCGATGGTGGTCACCAGGGAGAGCATCACCGCGGCGAGGGGATCCACCACGAAGCCCATGGGCAGCACGAAACTTCCGGCACTGGCCCAGACGAAAAGGCTCTCGATGGGTGGAGCCCCGGCCAATTGCCCGGCCAGGATGGCGTAACTCAGGACTGCCGCTGCCCCGACGCAGCTGATCAACAGCAACGCCACCGGCTTGCGCAGCCGATTGATGGTGCGGTTGAAACTGATCAGGCCAAGGCCTGTGATCAGAGCTCCCGCAAGGGGCAGCACCGGAATCAACCAGGCAACTTCCGCGGCTGAAGGCATCCGCTTTCAACAGGTTGGTTGGAGTGTAGGCAGCTCAGCCCAGCAGACTTTCGAGTGCGGAGTTGCGCACCATCGTCGCTGCGGTCGGGATGAAGCGGTGCGCCCACCAGAACACGCCCACCGCAATGGCGATGCCCCCTTGGGCTGGTCGTAGGAATTCCCGCCAATCCAGCTGCTGTCGGCCATCGATCACCGCCTGAAACGGCAACACCGACGTGGTGGCCTTCAGTTCGTCAAAGGCCTCGCCAAACCTCTCCTTCAGGCGCCGGTCCCCATGCCAGACCGCAAATAAGTGATGGGCGATCAGCCCGAAGCAGGTCACCACCATGAAGCTGCTGCCGATCCACAGGGCATGGGTGAGGCACCAGAGGATCTGACCGATGGCCTGGGGATGGCGCGAGATGCGAATGATTCCCGTGGCATACAGCCGCACCTGGGGCTTCAGGACGGCCGGAATTTCCAACAGGTTGTAGGTGGCCGGATAAAGAAACAAGAAACTGATGGCGGTGCCGATCCAGACCAGCGGGATCATTCCGGGCACCCCCTGCAGGTTCCAGAGGCGGATGCCGTCGTAGCGGTGGGCCAGAAACCAGCCGATCACAACGACGGCGGAGGGGATGCTCGCAGCGGCGAACAGCAGTCGCCAGGCCCTCGCTCCGATCCTGGTTTCAGCGCGTCGCCGCAGGGATGCACCACCGCTGTGAATCACGGCAAACAGCACCAGCAGGATCAGCATCACAATGCTGCTGTGGTGGGAAACGGCCATCGGCCCCCTGACATTGCGCCGTGATTCTGGCCGCCGACCGTTGCAGGCCTAGATTTCTGGCTCTTCCGCATCGAGCGCGGTGGCCGATCTGCCGTTCACGCTGGATCAGCTCCGCATTCTTCGCGCCATCGTCAGCGAAGGCAGCTTCAAAAAAGCAGCGGACAGCCTGTACGTCACCCAGCCAGCCGTCAGTCTGCAGATCCAGAACCTGGAAAAGCAGCTCGAGGTGTCGTTGTTTGATCGCGGGGGGCGCAAGGCTCAGTTGACGGAAGCCGGGCATCTGCTGCTCAGCTACTGCGACAGGATCCTCAGTCAGTGCCATGAGGCCTGCAGGGCACTGGATGATCTGCACAACCTCAAGGGCGGCTCCCTGATCGTCGGTGCGAGTCAGACCACAGGCACCTATCTGATGCCGAGGATGATCGGCCTCTTCCGGCAGAAGTATCCGGATGTGGCAGTCCAGCTCCAGGTGCACAGCACCCGTCGGACTGGCTGGAGCGTGGCCAATGGTCAGATCGATCTGGCGATCATCGGTGGAGAACTGCCGCCTGAACTCAACGAACTGCTTCAGGTGGTGCCCTATGCCAGCGATGAGCTGGCCCTGGTTTTACCGGTCAAGCATCCGCTGGCCCGGCTGGCGGAACTCACCAAGGAGGACCTCTACAGGCTTGGCTTCGTCTGCCTTGATGCCCAGTCCACGACGCGCAAGATGGTGGACCAGTTGCTGGCCCGGTCCGGCTTGGACGTGCAGCGTCTGCGCATCGAAATGGAACTGAATTCGCTGGAGGCGATCAAGAACGCCGTTCAGGCAGGCCTTGGCGCTGCTTTTGTTCCGGTGGTGTCGATTGAACGGGAGCTGGCAGCAGGAACGATCCACCGACCGGTGGTGGCGGATCTTCAGGTGCGTCGTCAACTGAAGCTGATCACCCATCCGGCCCGTTACAGCTCCCGCGCCTCAGCAGCGTTCCGGCAGGACGTGCTGCCGGTGTTCGCGAGTGCCGACAGCCCGTTGCGACAACCCAAGCCGCCCCAGCCCCAACCTCTCCAGACCCGAATGGTCAGAACTGATCCGCCTCCGGCGTGATGCCGCTGGCGTCATCGGCGACCCCTCGCGTCAGAAACTTGTTCTCGCTGATGTCGGTCTGGTAGACGCAGCGCACCACAGGCTTGTCGCGCACGGAGCCGATGTAGGCAAAGGTGTTCATCCGCTGCTTGCACTCCCGTTCCTGGGCTGCGGTGATGGCCCCTTCCTTGCGCAGCACGCTCCAGTTCTCCCGTCGGATCACACAGCCGGGCTGAAGCGTGGGTTGGGTGACGAAGCTGCTGGAAGGGTTGAGGGTTGTGTACATCTCGATGTCCATCACGAAGGCGCTGGCGCCCCACTGACGGCAGAACTCGGGATCTGGCACAGCCATGTCCAGCTGCTGAGAACTGGCGATGTTGCCCTGGTCGCCCTGGGTGGTGCTGGTGACAGCACTGCCGATACCGATGCCGACAACCAGGACTCCCGCCAGGACGGCCGCTGTGAGCGTGCTGAATTGAAACCCGCCCTGGACAGTGTTGCCTTGCGGAGGTCCAGGTGGCCGTCCATAGCCACCACCCCGTCGCTCAGGTCTGTCGTAACGATCAGGCCTGTCGTAACGGTCGGGGCGGTCGTAGCGGGAACGATTCACAGCAGATCCGGTGTGCGGGGCAGGCCCATGGAGAAGTTCTGCACCCGTCCATCGGGGTTGTAGCTGAGCTCTCCGGCCTGCAGCAGCTGGCGGATGTAGCCCTCCAGGTCTGTTCCGATCCGCCTGAGGCTGTAGTCACTGAGTTCGCCACCGGCTCCGGCGTCCACCAGTTGTTGAAAGCGCTGCTGCACCTTGCTGACGACGGCGTCAGACCAGAGGAATTCATTGTCGGGATCGAGGTCCAGGGTCAGTTCTTCCCCTGAAGGCACCAGATCCTCGTTCTCGACCCGAGCCGTGAACAGGCGCACATGGCGAGTGGTGCATTTCAGCAGGGTGTCAGCCATGGCGCGCGCTGGAGCAGTGCACGGACTTTAAGAAGCGAAAGGGGATCGAGCCCTTTTAAGGTTGGTTTCAACTTTCAGCCATCCGCATGCGCGTCGCTATTGCCGGAGCCGGTCTTGCGGGTCTGTCCTGCGCCAAATATCTGGCGGATGCCGGCCACACCCCCATCGTTGTGGAAGCTCGCGACGTGCTCGGCGGCAAGGTGGCGGCCTGGAAAGACGAGGACGGTGACTGGTACGAAACCGGCTTGCATATCTTCTTCGGGGCTTACCCGAACATGCTGCAGCTGTTCAAGGAGCTGAA
>CAJWIC010000162.1 GCA_913040905.1 uncultured Synechococcus sp.
TTCTTGGTGCGGATGTGGGAATGGCTCACAGCCATGCCGTTGTTGGCGCGAGTACCGGTGAGCTGGCACACCCGAGACATGTCGTCGTCCTTCTGCTTGAGGTTGTTCAGACCCGAACAATCAGGTCCAAACAACCATCTTATCAAAGGGTGGTGCTCACATTCCTCTCTGCATCAAGGTTCCCATCAGTTCAGCGCTGCGGGTCTGGAAGCCGCTGAGTTCATTGGGCTCAAGGCCGCCGACGCCGAGTCGAGCCATGTCGTACACGTGGCGGGCAATGTCCTGCGCCAGAGCCTCCGTCGGTGAACTCTGCGCGTCCCCAACGAGCACGCTGCCGGCCTTCAGCTTCAGCATCCCCTCCACCAGGGGGTGACGCTTGTTCACAAGCAGAACGTGATGGTCGGGCAGGCCAGGTAGCCGTTGTTCCATCAGAGCCCCCATGTCATTGAGGCGCCGCATCTGCTCCGGCAGCAGAATCATCGCCGGTGGTGCGCCCTCAGCCTTCAAAGCCTGCACCTGCACGGTCACCTTGTCATTCGCCAAAGCGGCCTTGATCAGATCCCGCAGTCGGTCAGATTCCGTTGTGCCGTCCTGGTCGGTGATTTCGGCGTCGTTGTCCTTGAGGCTGTCATCGAGTTCGGCGTCGACACGCTGAAAGGTCAGATCCTCATGGCGTTGCTCCAGCCATGGGATGAACTGGGTATCGATCACTGTCTCCAGTTTGAGCACTTCCATTCCCTGGGAGGTCCAGAGATTGAGTGCACCGGCCTGGGCAACGTCGTCAGTGCAGTACAGGATGCGTTTGTCGTTGTCGCTCGCGAGACGGCTGCGATACCCCGCCAGGGTGGTGAAGGCCCGATCACCGGCGCTGATGGGATCAGGGGCGTCGCCTTCTGCTGCAGAGGCGCTGGTGCCGAACAGAATCAGCTCTGCCACCTGGTCGGCGAATTTGTCGTCCTCCATGGCGCCGATCTTGACGAAGGGAGCCAGGGACTCCCAGGCCTCCGCATAGCGTGTGGGGTCGTCGTTCTTGAGATTCCGAAGGCGGTCTGCAACTTTCTTGGCCACAAAGTTGCCGATCGAGCGAACTCGGCGGTCGGTTTGCAGGGCGCTGCGGCTGACGTTCAGTGGGATGTCGGGTGAATCGAGCACGCCTCGGAGCGGCAGCAGATAACGGGGTACCACCTCCTTGATGGAATCACTGACGAACACCTGATTGCAGTAGAGCTTGATTTCGCCTTTCTCCCAGTCGGCACGACCGGTCTGCTTGGGAAAAAACAGAATTCCTTGCAGGTTGTAGGGGTAATCAGTGTTCAGGTGTACCCAGAGGAGTGGATCCCCCTGGAATGGATAGAGGTAGTTGTAAAGGTCGATGTAGTCCTGATCGGTCAGTTCCCGGGCACTCTTGCGCCATGGGGCATCCATCTTGTTGATGGTTTCCCCTTCCAGCTGCACCGGCACCGCCATGAAATCGCAGTAGGTGTTGATCAGGGTGCGGATCCGAGCGGGCTCCAGATATTCCAGTTCCTCCTCCATCAGGTGGAGGATCACATCGGTCCCAGGCTGGTCTCGCTCAGCGGAGCTGAGGCTGAAGTTTGGGGATCCATCGCAGCTCCAGCGCACCGCTTCGCTATCGGGCCGTGCCGATCGCGTCACCAATTCCACCTGCCCTGCCACCATGAAGCTGGAGTAGAAGCCCAGGCCGAAATGGCCGATGATCGCGTCTCCCTCCTGCTTGTACTTCTCCAGAAAGTCCTCGGCGCTGGAGAAGGCAACCTGGTTGATGTAGCGCTTCACCTCATCGGCGGTCATGCCGATGCCGTTGTCGGCAATGGTGAGTGTCTTGGCCTCCCGGTCCACCGTGATGCGGATGACGCCGTCCTCACCCTCGCTGCAGTCACCGGCCATCGCGGCCATTCGCCGCTTGCTGATGGCGTCGACGCCATTGCTGACCAACTCGCGGAGAAACACCTCATGGCCTGAGTAGACGGCCTTTTTGATGATCGGGAAGATGTTCTCGGTGTGGATCTGAATCTGACCCTGTTCGTCCATCACCGGCATTGGGCTGCAGGAAAAACCCGACGATACGGAGAAGGGCTGAAACGACTCAAGAGGGATGGTGTGGTGGTTCTCCGAACCGTCGAATTGCTTCAGCCTCCTTTCTGGAGGTCGGGACGTTCCTCGGCGAGGATCGCTCCTTCAACGGGACACACCTGCAGACAGATGCCGCAGTCGATGCAAGTGTCGAAATTGATCCAGTAAAAGTCCGTTCCTTTCTTGTTTTTACCCTTCCCCTGATCGATGCAGGCCACGGGGCAGGCATCCACGCAGTCGGCAATGCCCTCGCAGACATCGGTGACGATCGTGTGAGCCATAGTCAAAGGAGACCTCAACTTTGATCCTAAGGATCGATCCAGTCCAGTTGGAATCCGCCCTGGTCGTTTGCTTGCTGTTCGGCCTGGCTGCGGTCGTTGAACGGATGCAATTCAATGACGGCAGCACGGCCCTGTTGATGCCAGAAGCGTTGCCGTTCCAGCGCTGCCTCCAGGGTTGATTGCTGAGAAAACGCCACCATCAACGTTGGCGAGGACTCAGCTGGTGGATCGATTTCACTCAGCAATTCCCGGATGGGATCGATGGCAAGGCTGAAACCAGCACCAAAGTCTTCTCCCGGACGTGCCCCGCAACGGCGAACCAGTTCGTCGTAGCGGCCCCCACGGGCTACCACCACAGGTGCCGATTTGCTGTCGCACACCAGCTGGAAGACAAGCCCTGTGTAGAGCTCAAATCTGGGTTGAAAGGTTGGATCCAGTTGGATCCTCATCCCCTGGGATGCCGCAGGGCCGTGCAGCTGGCGGCAAAGCCGATGCAGATCGTCGAACAGAGGTTGGGCTCCGAAACAGGAGGTCAAACGATCCAGAACCTCGATGGGCGTGCCTCGGCAGTCCAGCAGGCTCAACAGAGTGACGCGAAGTTCGGGGGCGAGGGCGATGGCTTCCAGGCCGAGTCGGTCAAATTGAATCAGAGCCGTACGGACGGCTTCACGCTGGCTGGGAGGGACGGGACTGAGCAACAGATCCATCAGACCGGTGTGCCCCATCAACAGACGCGGCTGGTGCTGCGCCTGTAGATCCAGACGTTCCACAGCTGCCATCAACAAGCTGAGCAACTCCATCTCGGCTTCGATCGGTGCAACACCAAACAGCTCGACGCCGCTCTGGAGATTTTCCTCAATGCACTGTCCACCTTCATCCGCCGCTCGCGACTGAAACACCGTCCCCGATGCCCAGAGCCGAAGCGGTCGAGGCCTGGAGGCCAGTCGGGTGCAGGCCGCTCTGGCGATGGACGCCGTCATCTCCGGGCGGAGCCCCAAGGGCTCATCAGCAACCAGCCGTACCACGTCCTCACTGGCTATGGCACCTCCGGCCATCAAGGTGTCGAGGCGTTCGACGCGGGGTGGGGAGACCTCGTCGTAACCCCACAGGCGGAACACAGAAGCCAACCGCTCGCTGAGCTTCCTGTTGGATTCCACCTGACGTGGATTCAGATCCTTTGCGCCAGCTGCAGGTTGCAGCGCCATC
>CAJWIC010000163.1 GCA_913040905.1 uncultured Synechococcus sp.
GTTGAGAAAGTCCTCCGGACGCAGATCACTGCCCATATCCACCACGATTAAGGCGCCACGCCGCTGCTGTGAGAGGCGGCCCGCCGCTTCGGTGATCTGCGTCACGGTGCCGGAGTTGCCGCGGAACTGCTTCTGGGGATTGCCGAGCAGCACGGCCAGCCGGCCGGTGCCGAGCAGCTCCATCAGGCGCCTCAGCTCCCCCTGCCAGAGAATGGCCAAGGACAGTGAGCAGGCCAGCACCAACGCATCGACCAGTTTCGAGGTCAGCGGCAGGTTGGCGTAGCGCTGGACAACCCAGGCCAGGGCAACCAGGAAGAGGTATCCCCTCAGCAGCCAGAGGGTGCGGGCCTCATTGACCCGGGAAAACAGCAGAAAGCCAATGGCTGAGGCAAACAGAACGTCGAGAACCAGGCGCGGATCCACCACCGCCAGCACGTTCACTCAACCGATCACTTACTGGTGTCAAGGTAACGCTTTGAACCTGTCTGGCAGGACGTCGTAGCGCAGCAGGTCATCCGGCTGCTCTCGTTTCTGCACGAGCTCTGAATGACCGTCCTGCACCACCACGGCGGCTGGTCTTGGGATCCGGTTGTAGTTGGAGCTCATTGATGCGTTGTAAGCACCGGTGGCGAACACGGCGACGATGTCTCCGCTCCGGGTGATGGGCAGAGGCAGATCCTTCAGCAGCACATCACCGGATTCGCAGTGTTTGCCCACCAGATTCACGGTCTCCTCCGCCGGGGCCAGCGGCCGATCAGCCAGGCAGCAGGTGTAAAGGGATTGATAGGTGATCGGTCTGGGGTTGTCGCTCATGCCGCCGTCGATGGCGACGTAGGTGCGAATCCCTGGAATGGTCTTGCGGGAGCCCACGCTGTAAAGGGTCACCCCGGCGGTGGCCACCAGCGAACGGCCCGGCTCGCAGAGCAGCCTGGGCAGCTCGAGCTGACGATCCCGGCAAGCGGCAGTGACGGCGTTGGCCACCACCTTCACCCACTGCTCGATGCTCGGCGGATCGTCCGAAGCCACGTATCGAATCCCGAGGCCCCCTCCAACATTGAGGTCTTCCACGGGATGGCCCAGCCCACGGGCCAGCTGGAGGGCGTCAGCCATCACAGCCGCCAGATCCCGATGCGGCTCGAGTTCGAAGATCTGGGAGCCGATGTGGGCATGGAGGCCGGTGAGCTTGGCCCAGGGTTTGCCGACCAGCTGACGCAGGACCGGCTCCAGTTGATCGGGGTCGAAGCCGAATTTGCTGTCCAGGTGACCGGTTTGGATGTACTCGTGGGTGTGGCACTCGATGCCGGGGGTGAAGCGCAACATCAGCCGGGCCGGCGGACTGCCGGCGGGCACCAGTTCGGCCAAGCGCTCGAGATCGTGCTGGTTGTCGACAACGATCGTGACGTTGTTGTTGTAAGCGAGCAGAAGCTCGTCATCGCTTTTGTTGTTGCCATGCAGCACCATCCGTTCGCCGGGCATCCCCCCTCGGAACGCCGTCAGGAGTTCGCCGGCGGAGACCGCATCCAGGCCGAGGCCCTCGGCGGCGGCAATGCTGCTCATCAGCAGGGAACTGTTGGCCTTGGAGGCGTAGATCGGCAGAGAGGGCCCGGGGTAGTGCTGCTTCAGGGCGTCCCGATAGGCACGGCAGGTGCTACGCACCGTTTCCTCATCCAGCACGTACAGCGGTGTGCCGTAACGCTGGGCGAGCTCACTCAGCACGCACCCCCCCACCATCAGTCGATCACGCTCATCCAGGCCAGTGGTGACCGGCGCCAGATTGCGGTTGGGACTGGCCGTGTCTCGTTCAGCTTCGAAAGGCTTCTGGCTGGCGATGGCTTGGGTCACGTCGGGCCGGCGAAGAGGGGCAATGTAGGAATCGAACTGACCCCAGCAGGTTCAGGGTGACCGTGACCGAACTCGATTCCAGCTGGTTGGCGGCATGTCTTGTTCTGGATGAACGGGCCCTGAGCGGTTTCTGGACTGCTCAGCAATGGCGCCGTGAGCTTGAGGATCCGCGTCGTCTGTGCCTTGGATGGCTCCAGAACCAGCGGTTGGTGGCCGTGGCCTGCGGCTGGTTGGTTGTGGATGAGCTGCACATCACGGTTGTGGCGGTGGATCCTGACGAACGCCGACGGGGCCGTGGCCGCTGTCTGCTTTCAGCGCTGTTGCAACGGGCACGACAGGACGGTGCGACCCACGCCACCCTCGAAGTCAGCGACGACAACATCGCTGCCCTTGCCCTTTACAACCGTCTCGGTTTTCAAACCGCCGGTCGTCGGGAGGGGTACTACCGAGACGGTTCCGACGCCCTGATCCAGTGGTGTCGGTTGTCCACCGAGGAGTAGCTCCGGTCGGCCCTTGGTGTTGTTCGGTTTCCCGTCCCTGAGAGACAAAAAAGGGGCGAAATCTGTTTGAACTTGTTGTTAATTTCCTGTCGCGACAGGCCTGACAGAGACTGGAAAGTGACCGAACCAACCGAACACTCGCATCGGCCTCACAGTCCTGATAGCTTGGTCACACTTGCGTATCGGCCTCGCGATGTTCGAACGTTTTACCGAGAAGGCCATCAAGGTGATCATGCTGGCCCAGGAGGAGGCTCGCCGGCTTGGTCACAACTTCGTTGGCACCGAGCAGATCCTGCTCGGACTGATCGGAGAAGGCACCGGAGTTGCCGCCAAGGTTCTGAAGTCGATGGGCGTCAACCTCAAGGACGCTCGCGTTGAGGTGGAAAAAATCATCGGCCGTGGCTCCGGCTTCGTTGCCGTCGAAATCCCCTTCACGCCTCGAGCCAAGCGCGTCCTTGAACTGTCCCTTGAAGAGGCCAGGCAACTCGGCCACAACTACATCGGCACTGAGCATCTGCTGCTTGGTCTGATCCGGGAAGGTGAGGGTGTTGCGGCCCGTGTTCTTGAGAATCTCGGGGTGGATCTGGCCAAGGTCAGAACCCAGGTCATCCGCATGCTGGGTGAAACCGCTGAAGTGTCCGGTGGCGGTGGCGGCGGTGGAGGGAAAGGTTCCACCAAAACGCCAACCCTGGACGAATTCGGCAGCAACCTCACCCAGATGGCCAGCGAGGCCAAGTTGGACCCCGTTGTGGGACGGCACAACGAAATCGACCGTGTCATCCAGATCCTGGGTCGCCGCACCAAGAACAACCCTGTCCTGATCGGAGAACCCGGCGTGGGCAAGACGGCCATTGCTGAAGGTCTCGCTCAGCGCATTCAGCAGGGTGACATTCCCGACATCCTTGAAGACAAGCGCGTCCTCACCCTCGACATCGGTTTGCTGGTCGCCGGAACCAAATACCGCGGTGAGTTCGAGGAGCGGCTCAAGAAAATCATGGAAGAGATCAAGTCGGCTGGGAACGTGATCCTGGTGATCGACGAGGTCCACACCCTGATCGGCGCCGGTGCTGCTGAAGGCGCCATCGACGCAGCCAACATCCTCAAACCTGCCCTCGCCAGGGGTGAGCTTCAGTGCATCGGTGCCACCACCCTGGATGAGTACCGGAAGCACATCGAGCGCGATGCAGCTCTGGAGCGCCGTTTCCAGCCCGTCAA
>CAJWIC010000164.1 GCA_913040905.1 uncultured Synechococcus sp.
CCGCCGGTCGGGTGAAGTGGGGATGCTCCAGCAACAGCGCGCTGTGGCTTTCCTCCACCAGTGACTCGGCCGTCCCCACCGTGCCCGGCAACACCCGCACCACCCCATTGATCACGGTCATCGCCGGCAGCTCACCACCGGTGAGCACAAAATCACCGGCTGACACCTCCTCATCGGCGAGGCTACGGATGCGTTCATCAAAGCCTTCGTAATGGCCGCAGAGCAGCACCAGCTGATCGTGCTCCCGAGCCCAGCGCTGCAGGTCCGCCTGCTGCAGCGGACGCCCCTGGGGTGACATCAGCAGCACCCGGCTGCGGGGACTGCAGGGAATCGACTCCACCGCGGCAAACACCGGTTCCGGCTTCAGCACCATGCCGGCGCCACCGCCATAGGGCTCATCGTCCACCTTGCGATAGCGGTCGGTGGCGAAATCGCGGGGGTTGTGAAGATGCAACTCGGCGATGCCGCTGCCGAAGGCACGACCGATCACCCCCAGCTCGAGCAAAGGGGAAAAGGCCTGCGGCGCCAGACTCACCACATCAAGGCGATAGGGCGCCATCAGGGATCAGGCGGCTTTGGACACCCGGCGGATGTCCGTGCAGAAACTGCCCTGCAACGGCGTTCCGTCCTGGTCGGTGGCCGTGGTGCTGCGCAGCCGCAGATTGGCGCGGGTGAACCAGATGCGCTCCTGCACCGTCATCCCATCAGGATGCGACAGGTTCAACTCCATGCTGCCGTCCGGCCAGAAGCGCCACTGCCCAGCCGATGCGCCATCAATTGCCAAGACACCACCCTGTTGAAACCGCAGGGTGGTGGTCGCCCCCCCCGGTGCGGTCACCACCAGCTCTCCCACCGACGCATCGGCCGGCTCACCGGATCGCACCACCAGCTCTCCGCGTTCACTGCTGTGCCAGTCATCATCGCCACCGCTGGAGAGCTCAAAGCTGCTGCGCAGGCTCATCCACTCGCCGGTACATAGACCGAGAAACGCTGCGGCATCAGCCGGCGGGAAGGGTTGGTCGCTCATCGCCCCATCCTCTCAGTCGGCTTCACCAGGTGAGGGGCAGAAACGGGTAGGGACGGTTCCAGCCGTAGAGGGCCAGACGCTGGCGTCCGGGCAGGGCTGCACCACGGCGGTGAAACGCAAACACATCCGCCAGCACCAGGGTGTTGGCCTGGCAGGGCAAGGACACCGGCGCCGGCAACCCCAGGGCCTCGAGCTCGTTCTCCCGGATTCGAAACGAGCCGGAGACATCCGGCTGCAGCTGATGGCGGATCGCGGCATTGGCGGTGGTCTGTTCCCAGCGCAGCCGCTCGGGGGTCAGCCGGTGGCTGCCCGGCACGATTTCAAAGGGGCCATCGTCGGCTGTGACCGGCCGCAGGAACAGCCAGAACTTCAGCGCCCGGAAGAACGTGTCCCGATGCAGATCCTTCTGCAGATCCGGTGTGCGGCTCTCCTCCCCATGCACCGTGAGATAGATGTCCAGTTTGCGCGGATCCATCGGCAGTCCGATCACCTGGCGGGACCAGCGGCTGAGGCGGGGATCGCGGCTCACCGCCGCCGCATGGGGCAACCCTTCCGGGTCGATGTGCAGAAAGCGATTCAGGGTGCCGCCGTCGTAGCGATCGAAGCCCCCAGGGAACGGCTGCTTGGGCTGGAACCCTGTCCGCTCATTGGCGGGGATCGGATGCTGCGCCTGAGCAGCGGCCAGGTGAGCCTCCACCTCATCCCGCAAGGCCCTGAATGTCGGCTCAGGCAAAACATCGGGCAGCACCAGAAAGCCATCCCGCGCCAGCTGGCGCTCCTGAACCGGTCTCAACCAGCGCCGCCAGCGGCAGAGCGATTCCGCCAGCTGCAGGCGACGACGATGCAACTGCCAACGCTGATTGAGCGCCGGCTGTCCCACCCAGGGGTCACGGAAGCTCTTGGTGCGACTCAGCAGCGAGAGCATCAGGACTCCACCCCGTAGCCCAGCTCCGCCAACCGGGCCGGTTTGCTGCGCCAGTCGGGAACGACCTTCACAAACAATTCGAGATAAACCGGCCCGTCGATCAGGGTCTGCATCTGCAGCCGAGCGCCCTGACCAATGGTCTTGAGCATCGCCCCGCCCTTACCGATCAGAATGCCCTTCTGGCTTTTGCGCTCCACCAGCACCGTGGCCAGCACGGCGGTGCGGCCGCCACCCTTGCCGCCAGCCGGCAACTCCTCCACCCGATCAATGGTCACCGCAACGCTGTGGGGGATCTCCTCACGGGTGTGCATCAACACCTGCTCGCGGATCAGCTCCCCCATCAGCACCCGCTCCGGTTGGTCAGAGACCATCTCCGGGGGATACAGCTGCGGGCCCAGGGGCAACTGCGCCGCCATCGCCAGGCTCAGTGCGCTGCAACCGTTTCCGGACAGGGCACTGCAGCGATGAATCGGCCAGGACGTTTCACTGAGCAGCTCGCAGTAAGCCGACTCCGCCTGCGCCTGGCGGTCCTCCGGCACCTTGTCCCATTTGTTCAACGCCACCAGCACCGGCAACGGCTGCTGGCGCAGCAGGTTGACGATGAAGGCATCGCCACGTCCCGGTCGTTCACAGCCCTCCAGCAACAGCACCACCAGGTCCACTTCGCCGATGGCACTGCGGGCGCTCTGCACCAGCCGCTCCCCCAGCAGGTGGTGAGGCTTGTGAATGCCTGGCGTATCGACGAGAACCATCTGGGCGTCCTCAGTGGTGAGGATGGCCCGCAGTCGATTGCGGGTGGTCTGGGCCACGGGCGAGGTGATCGCCACCTTCTCACCCACCAGCTGGTTCACCAGGGTGGATTTGCCCACATTGGGCCTGCCGATCAGTGCGATGAAGCCGGAGCGGTGGTTGTCCGACGACGGGGTGGAAAGCATGATGCAAGTCTGCGCCGTCACGGCCATAGCCTGGTTCTGAGGGCAGATCAAAGCCATGGCGGAGCAGCAACCCACCTTCCAGCAGGCGATGGAGATCACCGCTGCCTGGTTACAGCAGTGGGAAAACGAGGAAATCAGCGATGAGGTGCTGGCGGACCGGATCGGTGAGATGGTCTCCAGCCGCGACGGTGCCCGGGGATTCTTCGTGGTGAGCCTGGCTGGCGACAGCGCCCTGATGGATCGCTTACCGGATGCGGTGGTAGGGCAGTTGCGCGCCGCTGGCGCCGGTGTGGTGGACCTGAGTGTGCGCAACCTGGCCATGAGCACGGCCATGGCGGTTGCCCACGGCCGATCCGGTGACAGCACGCAGCAGGCAGGGTCACAACGGGTGAGCAACCGCTGCCTGGAATTGCTGCGGCAACTGGAGCCAGCCCTGGTCAAGGAGCGGCTGGAGCAACTGCTGGAGGCTGCCGTCGACAACACCGGTGCCGATGTCGCCTTTCTGGAGAAATGGGGTTATGACGCCGAGCAACGGGTTGCCATCAGCCAGAGCGTCTATGCCGTCGCCGATGACTGAGTGCTGACCACGACAACAAAAAAGCCCCGGATGAACCGGGGCTGGGAGAGGGATGAAAACATCCAGTCGTTG
>CAJWIC010000165.1 GCA_913040905.1 uncultured Synechococcus sp.
TGCCCTTGGAGAGGCTCCCGACTGGCTATGCATCCCGATGGGCAACGCTGGCAACATCACGGCCTACTGGATGGGGTTCCAGGAATATCAGCAGGCCGGCCGCAGCCGCTCCCTGCCGCGGATGATGGGATTCCAGGCGAGTGGATCAGCTCCGCTGGTCAACGAAACCACGGTTGAAAATCCCGAAACCATCGCCACAGCGATCCGGATCGGCAATCCGGTGAACCGGGAGAAAGCGATTGCGGCCAGACAAGCCAGCAACGGCGCCTTCCTCGATGTCACCGATGCGGAGATTCTGGAGGCCTACAAGTTGCTGGGTGGCGAAGAGGGGATCTTCTGCGAACCCGCAAGTGCGGCATCCGTCGCCGGACTGCTGAAACGCAAAGACGAAGTTCCTGCCGGGGCCACCATCGTTTGTGTGCTCACAGGGAACGGCCTCAAGGATCCCGACTGCGCCATCAACAACAACGATGCAGCCTTCCATACGGATCTGAACCCTGACCTGGCCACGGTGGCCGGCGTTATGGGCTTCTAGAGCTGTCGCTACATCAATCAGGCGACCCCGCGGTGGGGTCGCCCCGCCCCCGATTGGGGGCTTTTTTTTGGCCCATTCACACAACCAATCGTCAAAGCGGCTGGGGAAGAGGCCTGAAAACCCACTGCACAGGCTGGGGAAAGCGTCGCCCAACGCCCCCCTCCGAACACGACGTGGTTTTCCACCCCCTGTGCAGAAGTGGAGAACCTGCTCTTTTCCCACAACCCGTGGAATGTTTCCCTCAGGGGTTTGTGCTGAAGAAGCCTTGTCAGCTCTGGGGTCAGGACAACTCCTCCCCAATTCCCCAAGCCCTACGACGACTGGCTGTTTTCTTTTTTTTTAGTTCTAAAAACAGAACAGGAGTAAGCAGTCCGCGGTTCAGCACGCCATTGCACTTCGTTCAGTGCTGTGAAACGGTGGGGCACCTCAAGCCATCCGCCCGGTTGTCCGATGAAGGTGGTCTGTTCTCAGTCCGAACTCAACGCAGCGCTTCAGCTGGTCAGCCGCGCTGTGGCAACACGTCCCACCCATCCCGTTCTGGCCAATGTGCTGCTGACTGCAGATGCCGGCACAGATCGCTTGAGCCTCACGGGTTTTGATCTGAACCTCGGGATCCAGACATCGCTGGCTGCCAATGTTCAGACCAGTGGTGCCATCACACTTCCAGCACGTCTGCTGGGTGAAATCGTTTCGCGTCTGGCCAGTGATTCACCGGTCACGCTCGCGAGTGATGACGGCGGTGAACAGGTTCAACTCACCAGCTTGAGCGGCAGCTACCAGATGCGGGGAATGTCGGCCGATGACTTCCCCGAGTTGCCGATGGTGGAAAGTGGGATGACGTTGAAGCTTGAGGCCGCTGGGCTGGTTCAGGCGTTGAAGGGAACACTGTTTGCCAGCAGCAGTGATGAAGCGAAACAGCTGCTGACCGGAGTCCATCTGCGTTTCAACGATCGCAGTCTGGAAGCTGCAGCAACCGATGGACACCGGCTGGCGGTGTTGCAGGTGGACGATGCCCTGCAGGTCGCGGCGGAAGGAGCCGACGATGAGTCCACGTTTGCGGTGACCTTGCCCGCCCGCTCATTGCGTGAGGTGGAACGTCTGATGAACGGTTGGCGGTCGGAGGATCCCGTCAGCCTGTTTTGCGACCGTGGCCAGGTGGTGTTCCTGGCTGCCGATCAGATGGTCACCAGTCGCACGTTGGAAGGCACCTATCCCAACTATCGCCAGCTGATTCCGGACGGATTCAGCCGCAGCCTCGCCATGGATCGACGCGGGTTGATCGCTGCGCTGGAACGGATCGCTGTGCTGGCTGATCAGCACAACAATGTGGTCAAGTTCAGCACCCAGCCCGATCAGGGTGTTGTGCAGCTCAGTGCCGATGCTCAGGACGTCGGCAGCGGCTCCGAATCATTGGCTGCTGAGCTGACTGGTGATGCCATTCAGATCGCCTTCAATGTGCGCTATCTGCTCGATGGTTTGAAGGCCACTGCCGGTGACAGGGTGATCCTTCATTGCAACGCTCCCACGACCCCTGCGGTGCTGCAGCCCCAGGGGGAGACCGAAGGATTCACCTACCTGGTGATGCCGGTTCAGATCCGCTCCTGAGGTGTCGCTTCCTGATCAGCTGCTGCTGAGTGATCTGCTGAGCCACACCGTGCGTTGTGAGCTCGGTTTGGATCACGGTCCAGGTTTGATGGCCTGGATGCATCCTCCGGTGCATCGCCTGCTGGGCTGGGTCAGCCGACCCTCCGCTCTGCGGATGACCCGTGAGGTCTGGCGCCTCGACCAGTGCTGCGGTTTGACGGAGCAGCAGGTGTTTGTGCGTGGTGAACCGGCCAGGACCGACCCGATGGTGCTGGAGCAGTTGCCCACCTTGATCGATGCTTCGTTGCTTGATCGCACCGGAGAACCCATCGGAACCCTGGTGGATCTCGTGTTCGAGCCGGCCACCGGAGTGATTCGTCATTATCTGGTCGCCCGCAGCGATCCCCGTCTCCCCGGCAGTTCCCGTTGGCGGCTGACACCCGATCGGATTCAGGATCAGCAGGCCGGTGAGGTTCTCACGGCAGTGCAGAGTCTCGACGACCTGCCGCTGGCCCGCTCCAGCGTCCGTCAGGACCTGTTGCAACGCACCCAGCGCTGGCGGGATCACCTGCGCGATATGGGCGATCGAGCCGGTGATCGTCTGGAAGGCTGGCTTGAAGATCCCCCCTGGGATGAGGCGCCGGAGGAACCACCCCCGGAGCAGCGCCAGCCCCGGTCCCAGGAGGTTTGGGACGACGATGACTGGCCCGATCGTCCCCGTCAGCGGGATGAGGATCCCTGGGTCTGATCCCGCTGTCGGCAACACTGGGAACAGCTTTGGTTCGTCCTGGGTGTCTTCCTCTGCATACGACGTCAACGCGGCTTTGAAACAGGAAGGTCTCAAGCCGACGGATTGGGAGGAGATCTGCCGGCGGCTGGGACGTGAACCCAACCGTGCCGAACTGGGCATGTTCGGGGTGATGTGGTCAGAGCATTGCTGCTATCGCAATTCACGGCCGCTGTTGAGCGGTTTTCCCACCGAAGGGCCGAGGATTCTCGTGGGTCCCGGCGAAAATGCTGGTGTGGTGGACCTGGGCGAGGGCCATCGACTCGCCTTCAAGATCGAGAGCCACAACCACCCTTCCGCCGTTGAACCGTTTCAGGGGGCGGCCACGGGTGTGGGGGGAATCCTGCGCGACATCTTCACGATGGGGGCCCGGCCCATCGCCCTGCTGAACGCGTTGCGTTTCGGTCCCCTGGAGGATCCGGCCAATGTGGGCCTGATTCAGGGGGTGGTGGCCGGCATCGCCCATTACGGCAATTGCGTCGGGGTCCCCACCGTGGGGGGTGAGGTGGCCTTTGACCCCTCCTACTCCGGTAACCCCCTGGTGAATGCCATGGCCCTCGGGTTGATGGAGACCGAGGACATCGTCAAATCCGGTGCCCAGGGTGTCGG
>CAJWIC010000166.1 GCA_913040905.1 uncultured Synechococcus sp.
TGGGACCTGAGAAAAATCACGAATGGGGGGAACCCCTCAGCCGTCCGGCGGATCTTGAGGCACGGGTGTCGTCGCGCTGGTCCGAGCTGGGACTGGATGACCTCGGTGACGACGAGCCTGATCCAAGTCTGTTTGGTTACGCCCTCGATCGACTGATTCAGGGCCTGAAGACCAGCCCATAGGATCGGCCCAACGACGGATCAGTCTTGAGCGCCACCGGCCACACCCAGCCTCCCCGCGAACTCAAGGCCGGAGGAAGCCTCCAGGGACGGGTGAAGGTACCGGGCGACAAATCAATCTCCCACCGCTCCCTCCTGTTTGGTGCCATCGCAGAAGGCACCACCACCATTGACGGGTTGCTGCCAGCGGAAGACCCCATCAGCACCGCCGCCTGCCTTAGGGCGATGGGTGTTCGCATCAGCCCGATTGAAGCCGGCGGCCTCGTCACCGTTGAAGGGGTCGGTCTGGATGGACTGCAGGAACCAGCTGAGATTCTCGACTGCGGTAACTCAGGCACCACGATGCGCCTGATGCTGGGGTTGCTGGCGGGACGCGCCGGACGTCACTTCGTTCTTGATGGTGATGCCTCCCTGCGTCGACGCCCCATGCGCAGGGTCGGTCAGCCCCTGGCCTCGATGGGGGCGGATGTTCGGGGGCGTGAGGGCGGCAATCTGGCTCCCCTGGCGGTGCAGGGGAAAGGCCTGCGGGGGACTGTGATCGGAACACCAGTGGCCAGTGCCCAGGTGAAATCAGCCCTGCTGCTGGCGGCCCTGACGGCCGACGGAACCACCACCGTGATCGAACCGGCTCAGTCCCGCGACCACAGCGAGCGGATGCTGCGGGCCTTCGGCGCCGACCTGGAGGTGGGGGGCGAGATGGGGCGTCACATCACCGTTCGCCCCGGCAACGCCTTGCAGGGACAACAGGTGGTCGTCCCGGGGGACATCAGCTCCGCCGCCTTCTGGCTGGTGGCCGGTGCCCTCGTTCCCGGCGCGGACCTCACCATTGAAAACGTTGGTCTCAATCCCACGCGCACGGGCATTCTCGAAGTGCTGCAACAGATGGACGCGCAGATCGAGGTGCTGAACCGCCGCGATGTGGCCGGCGAACCGGTGGGCGACCTGCGGATCACCCATGGACCGCTGAAACCCTTTGCTTTCGGCGAAGAAATCATGCCGCGACTCGTGGACGAGGTACCGATCCTCTGCGTCGCCGCCTGCTTCTGCGAGGGGGAAAGCCGGATCAGCGGAGCCTCGGAATTGCGCGTCAAAGAGACGGACCGTCTGGCGGTGATGGCCCGTCAACTCAAGGCCATGGGAGCCGACATCGAGGAGCACGACGACGGCATGACCATCCGCGGCGGACGGCCGTTGAAAGGGGCCGCTCTGGACAGCGAAACGGACCACCGGGTGGCGATGAGCCTGGCGGTGGCATCGTTGCTGGCCTCAGGCGATTCGACCCTGCAGCGCAGTGATGCTGCAGCCGTGAGTTACCCCAGCTTCTGGGACGACCTTGACCGGCTCCGCTGCTGATGGCGATGGCCTTCGGGCCTACCCCACGGCCGACGGCAGCTTCAGCCTGGAAAGCGAACGGTTCGGTGAGGCATTCCACAATTCAGCTGGAGCCCTGAACGAAGCACGGGCGAAATTCTCAAGACCGGCTGAGCTGGGCCGCTTCTGCAGTGACGATCGTCTCAGGATCCTCGATGTCTGCGTCGGCCTCGGCTACAACACAGCTGTGATCCTGGACGAGCTGCCTGATGCAGCCCCAGCTGTGCAGTGGTGGGGACTGGAGCTGGATCGTCGCCCCCTGCAGCTGGCTCTTGAACAACCGACGTTCCGCGTTCTCTGGAAGCCGGGTGTTCTTCAGCGGCTTGAGGCGATCCAAGCCAACGACGGCTGGAACGATCCACCCAACATCGGACGACAGCTCTGGGGCGATGCTCGAACAATGCTCGCAACGATCCCCAAGCAGCAGAGGTTTGATCTGATCCTGCAGGACGCGTTTTCCCCCCAACGCTGCCCGGAGCTGTGGACGGAGGAATTCCTCACTGACCTGGCCGCACGGTTGGCGCCAGGTGGACGGCTACTCACCTACAGCCGATCGGCGGCGGTACGGGCCAGTCTTCAACGCGCTGGTCTTCAGCTGTACTCGCTGCTTCCGGCCCCGGGAGAGCGGATCGGCTGGAGCAGCGGCACGATGGCGGTGAAGCCCGGTGGCCCCTGTGCGGCCGAGGGGCCGGGGTGGCGTCCGCTCAGCCCCATGGAACGGGAACATCTCGTCACCCGTGCCGCAGTTCCCTTCAGGGATCCTGATGGCATTGCCAGCTCCAGCGAGATCTGTGAGCGACGGGTTCTTGAACAACAGGCCTGCGGCCTGGAACCCACGAATGCCTGGCAGCGGAGATGGGCACACACTAGACAGAAACGAGAGCCGCTAGAAACCCAGTCATAGCAACCGATAACAAGCACGCTCCGAAACAAGTCATGAGGACTAGCTACGTGATTTAGATAGTCGTAGATAGTCGTCGTAGACAGTTTTAGATAGTCGACCAACCAACAGAAATCAGGAGATTCACCGCCGCCTAGACCTACCGTAGTAGTACTGGTGCATTACTACGGATAGGTAGCAGATGGAGGAGTGGCCGTTCGTTGATGACCGTGAGCTCGTGAGCTTCCGTGGCATCCAGAGTTGCTCCACTTGCCACAACTTTGGATACGCAACGCTGGGACAGTGCCAAGTTCTTGGTGCTTGCTACCTCAAGCGCCGCCTTCTTCCACCAGGTGCACAGCTCTTACGGAGATGCGAAGGGTGGACACACCTCCAAGCAGTGACACCAGACCGTCGCGACCAATAAAAACGGGGTTTAGGCAGCGTCCAATCGCTCATCACCAGCACGGATGTTGCGTCGAGCATCAGGGATGCGGTTGGTTGCTCTTTCGTAGCGCTGGCGGCAGGTCATCTGACGCAGGTGGTCTTCAGCGTCTTGCAGAAGGAGTTGCAGTCGCTTGTCGTCCATCGGCACCTGAAGAGGCCGACTTATTCAGACGGGAGAGTTACGACCGTCAAGCGAGCACATCTACCTAGGAGTGGCAAAGGCTCTTGATTCCAAGCGTTCTGGCCAATCGAGAGTTGCGGCTTGACGCTTCCCTGATGCGATGAGGGCAGGTCCAGTGAAACCCAACTATTCCCTCATCACTCCGCCTCAGATTGACCACCAGGTCGATTGGGGTCGGCACGAGCGCGGCATCCACACCTTGGCGGCAGGACCACGTGAATGCACCCGTAGAGATTAAGGAGATCCCCTTTTCAATCCCGTCAGGAGCACAGCTCTTTCGTCGATGCGAGGGCTGGCAGCCCCATCCATCAGCTGGGCTGACTAACAGCCGCTAACCGAATCAAGGACGTGGGGCCACGGACCCGCGAGGAGAACAACGTCCTCCCCGAGCGATGCGGTATCCGCTGCAAACAAGTTCGTCGCAATACACAGCTTT
>CAJWIC010000167.1 GCA_913040905.1 uncultured Synechococcus sp.
ACGTCGGTCCGCCTGCACCGCCACCAACACGATCGGTTCCCCGGGGACGAGCCTCCCCACCCGATGCAGTACCAGCATCGCGCCGGCGCCATGGTGCCGCTGCAGTTGCTCGGCCATCGCACGGATCTGCCGCTCGCAGAGCCCCGGGTAGTGCTCCAACTCCAGGGCCTGCAGGGGTTGGCCATCCATTGCTGTTGCACGGACACGGCCCACGAACACAGCCACCGCTGCTGAATCACCGCCCCAGTGCCCCATTTCCCGCCAGGGGTCAAAGGCCTCGGCTCGAACTTCAACGCGGATCCCCTCCAAGCCTCAACCTCCGGTGAAGGGGGGGAGAAAGGCCAGCTCATCGTCCGCGGCCAGAGGCAGGTCCGCATCCACCAGCTGCTGATTCACAGCGATGCTGATGCCCTCGAGGGAACCCAGACCGAGCTGATTCCAGATCGCGCGCGGCGTGGTGCCCTCCGGTGGACAGCGCAGGGAACGTTCGCTCCAACCGGCCCGTTCCCGCAATGACGCGAACAACAACACCTGCATCACCCCAGCCGACGCCGTTGCAGCGGTTCTAGCGTCTTGGCCTGTCCTTGCTGCGCCATGGGCCTCGCCATCGCCCTGCTCACCATCTCCGATACCCGCACCCTGGCGGACGATGCGAGTGGTGATCAGCTGCACCGCAGCCTCGAGCAGGCGGGGCACCGTTTGCAGGAGCGGCAGCTCTGCCCCGATGACCGATACCAGATCCGCGCGGAACTGAGCCGCTGGATCGCCGATCCGGCCGTGGATGTGGTGATCAGCAGCGGCGGCACGGGACTCACAGGCCGTGATGGAACCCCGGAAGCAGTCGCACCTCTGCTGGACAAGACAATCGACGGATTCGGAGAACTCTTCCGCGTGCTCTCCTTCGACAGCATCGGCACCAGCACCCTGCAGAGCCGCTGCCTCGCAGGGGTGGCCAACGGCACCTTCGTGTTCGTGCTGCCGGGATCCCTCGATGCCGTCACAACAGCCTGGGATCGCCTGATCCGAGCTCAACTGGATGCTGAAACACGGCCCTGCAACCTGGCCCAATTGCGCGCACGGCTGCGGGAGTGAGCCCGTTGGATCAGAAGGGAATCGGCATCGTGACAGCGGCAGGCGAAGGCATGCAGGCTTCGACCTGCTGCTCGATCACATCACCCACCACCACGATGGAGGGGGATTTGAACTCCTGCTCCCGGGCCTGTTCCGCCACATCGTCCAGGGTGGCCTTGAGACAACGCTGACCGGCCACCGTGCCCTGCTGAATCACCGCCACGGGTGTCTCCGGGGGCAACCCCCCCGCCCTGAGTTCCTCAGCGATCCGCGGCAGGTTGTGCAGGCCCATGTAGATCACCAGGCCATCACTGGCAGCGGCCAACGATCGCCAATTCACGGAAGGACGACGCTTGTCGATCTCTTCGTGACCAGTGACGAAGGTCACCGAGGAACCGGCACGCCGATGGGTCACCGGAATGCCGGCATAGGCAGGTGCTGCAATTCCAGCGGTTACCCCAGGCACCACCTGCACGGGAATGCCCCGTTGGGCCAGATAGGCGGCTTCCTCACCGCCCCGCCCGAACAGGAACGGATCACCTCCCTTCAGACGCACCACGACGGCGTGCTTCTGAGCCATCTGCACCAACACCGCATTGGTGCTGGGCTGCGGGACCGAGTGGTGACCACGGCGCTTGCCGACGAACTGCCGTTCACATCCCTCGGGGACCAGATCCAGCACCTCTTTGGGAACCAGTGAGTCGTACACAAGGGCATCGCAACGGCTGAGCAACCGCTCGGCCTTGACGGTGAGCAATTCAGGGTCGCCTGGACCGGCGCCCACCAGGTAAACGGTGCCGGGTTGTTGCGCTGTGGTCACGGAAGAGCAGTGAGGAGATCGAACAGGACTTGACGGGTCAGCGGATGCTCAAGCAAAGGAGGCATTCCACCAGCCTCTCGCAGGGCTTCGGTGATTCGGTTGGGGGCGAGGGCAAGGGGCACGGGCACCGCATCGGGATGACGGGCACGGTGCTCAGCCCAGCGGTCGAAGGGAATCAGCAACGGATCCAGGCGAGACCCAAGAGCAGCAAGGAAACGATCCGCCACCCCGGCCCGCAGGGGGTGATGCACCAAGACGGTTTCAGCCGTGAGCTGGGACTCCAGGGCCGCCATCACAGCCTTCCACCACTGGGGCCATGCACCGAGGAACGGCAACATCGTGACGGTGGCACCGCCAGCCCTCAAGCGATCGCGGATGGCCGGCACATCGCTGCAGGCATGGGCTCCAGGCCAGAGCAAAAGAGGAACAAGCCAGGCGGAGCGTTCCGGAGCCGGCAACTCCTGGTCCAGCGTGAGCACGTCGAGTTGCACAGGCGCACATCGAGCCTGCTGAAGCTCGTCGGCCAAGCTGCGCAGGCAGGTCGGGATTTCCCCGCCGCTGCGCCCATGCACCACGAGGCGGAGAGCCCGGCGCTGATCCAGCGAAGCGCTGTTCCGTAGCAATGGCCACGGATCCATGGAGGCGCTGGCTGATGTCATCGGGATGTTGTCACCTCGGATGGGTCCATGGCGCCTCGCCGCAATGTTGATCGTGCTGCATGGGAGACCCGCTCCCACCGTGAGTCGATGTCCAGGCGCGTGGACCGGTTTGAGCGGTACGACGACGGGATGGATGCTCGATTTGAGCGGTACTCGGACCGGGGAGTCGACCGGTATGAGCGGGGCTATGACCGGTACGACCGAGGAGTCGACCGATATGACGCGGGTCACGGGCGACACAGCGTCGAAAGCGAGCTCGACCGGGACTTCGCGGCCATGAAGCGCGTCTGGCAGATGATCCGCGCCGGAGCCGTTCGCATGCTTGGCGAAGTTGGACGCCAATACTGAAAACGTCAGAAGGCTGCCTTCTACGGCTCAGCGGTCACACGGAGATGTAGCCACCGCGACCAATTCTCCGGAACGAAAGTTCACCGCCATGAGATCCCAAAAATGTTCTCGTAGCTACGGACCAGACACCGGTCTGACGTGTTTATTCAGTTTGTTCAGCGCCCTTAATTCTTTGTGAGGCGCTTGCGGTCTTCGGGCCCTCTCGACTGATCCACTTTCTTTTTTGATCGATCAGTCCGCCCTATCTCCTTTTGGATCATGACCCTCAGCTCACCAGCCAGGCCTTATCTGGATGGCAAGAAGCTCAATAAGATCGAACAGAACAAAGCAGCCAAAGATGGTCTGCTTGTTGGCAGCGAGATTGAAAAATTTGCTGAGCTCGGCTGGGAGCAGGTGGATGAAACCGACCTGCAACTGCGCCTGAAGTGGTACGGCATGTTCTGGCGCCCGAAAACGCCCGGCAAGTTCATGCTGCGCCTGCGGGTTCCCAATGGTGTGCTCAGCTCAAGTCAACTGCGCGTTGTGGCTTCCATCGTCGAGCGCTATGGCGAAAACGGCAGCTGCGACATCACCACTCGGCAGAACCT
>CAJWIC010000168.1 GCA_913040905.1 uncultured Synechococcus sp.
GACCCCCTGCATGCCATGCAGGTGCTCTACCAGCTGAGCTATGGCCCCATGAACGACGGTGATGCCCTCGGGCTCGTGCCGTTGTCGTATCCAAGCTTACACCGAGGAGGCGATCAAACCTGCCGCCACACCGCCACCAACCGGCCCTGCACCGCAACCTGCTCCGCCGGCAGTTCAATCGGGTCGTAGGCGGGGTTGGCGGCTTCGAGCACGACCACTGCTCCCTTGCGATGAAAATGTTTGAGAGTTGTTCCGCTGCCGGCCACCAGCGCGCTGACCACCGTTCCATTGCGCAGCCGCTGGGGATCCGGAACCGGTTCCATCAACACCACATCGCCATCGGCGATGTGAGCATCCACCATCGAATCACCATTCACCGTCAACGCGAACAGACCGCGGGTCTCCAGAACCGGCGCCAGATCCAGGTGCTCCTGCACGTCATCAAATGCCGTCACCAGACCACCAGCCGCAACGGCCCCCAGCACAGGGATGCCTGCGGCAGCAGCCATATCTCCCAGCAACTGCAGGGTGCGGGCCTGACCCTCCTGCCAGGTGATCCAACCTTTCTGCTGCAGATGCCGCAACCGGCTCTGGATCGGTGCAGGAGAGCGCAGACCCATCGCCTGCATCATCTGGCGAATGGAAGGGCTGTGGCGATGGGTACCGATGTACTCCGCCAGCCAGTCGTACAGCTCCTGCTGAGCAGTGGTTAATGGCTCCGGGGACGAGCTGGTCACGGAGGAATGCGCATGGACAATACATTTGTATCGTTAGCGCAGGCGGCGCGCAAGGCCGCTCGATCGATTGCGGCAGTCAGATGTGACTGGAGCGAACGAAACACAGCCACAATCCAGAGAAAATCCACGCCCAGCGGGTCGCTGTGCGGACATTCCGCATAGGGAGACCTGGCTGACCATGCTCAAGACCGGATGGTCACAATGTCATCCACCCAGGCGTTGATCAGCGCTGATGCTGTTCACGCAGTGCGGCCATCTTGTCGACGCTTGAGCCAATGTTCTCGACAACAAAACTTTCCATACCATTGTCTCTGAGCCTGTAGAGATAACCATTCACCCAGGCGGTTTCGCGATTGTTGGTTTCATGGCCGAAGTCCACAAATCCCTGGGTCTGATGAAACACGTGGAGAAGTATCTCCAGAACATCACCAGAACTTAATCGTTCAGGATCGATGAATGGAAACGCTTCTCTCACATCCATGAAGGAAATCGTCAGAGACTCACCAGAATCAACCGGCACCTTCATGCTCCAAACAACAGTAGTAAAATATTATCTTATGATGATATCAATTCTCGCAACCCCACTGCTTGACTTGCATGGAATCAGAAGATCTCGATCGGATCATCGAAATGGCCTGGGAGGACCGTACAAGCTTTGAGGCGATTGCTTACCAGTTCAACCTCAGCGAACAGGATGTCATCTCTTTGATGAGAAAAAACATGAAAGCCTCGTCATTCAAATTATGGAGAAAACGGGTTAGCGGCAGAAAAACGAAGCACTCAACGCGCAGCCCGGAGGCCAAAATCAGATTTAAATCCAAAAATCACCGTTAGATCAAATACAAATCAGGCCAAAATCCACGAATCACACGTGGCTCGCCCCAAGAAGGGTGTTGCTGATGAGTAGAAACGCGGATTGCCTGCTGGATAAAATTAGCGAACACAGCGGTTCGCCTCCCTATGCAAACACTGCTTGAAAAGCTGTCTGCACAGCTTGAGTCAGTCAGAGCATCATGTCCAGAACGGATATCCCAAAGGTCTCAGCCAAAACACCGTCCACAAAGACAAGCATTAGACGAAGACTTGAAAGTTTATGTTGGGCCGAAGGGTGGTCGTTATCGCATCAACAAAAATGGAAGGAAAGTGTATATCCATCACTAGTTTCATCCTGCTGCAGCAATGAACATGGCTCCTCAGCGAAGACAACGTGTGATTCAAAGACCACCCATCAGAGCTGCAAGCAACGCCTGCTGAGCATGCAGGCGATTTTCAGCCTGATCAAAGATGCGGCTGGCGGCACCCTCCATCACTCCTGGGCTGATCTCCTCACCGCGATGGGCCGGCAGGCAATGCAGAACAATCGCGTCCGGAGACGCTTGATCCATTAAGGCCTCGTCGACGCAGAATTCGGCGAAAGCCTGCTCCCGCTGAGCCTGCTCAGCTTCCTGGCCCATGGATGCCCAGACATCGGTATACACCGCCTGAGCACCCTGAACAGCCTCACGAGGATCAGTCACCACATCGATGGAAGCACCCTGCTGCGCAAGGGATCGGGCCTGCTCCAGAACCCCAGGCAGGGGTTCGAAACCCTCCGGGCAACCGATGCGAACGTTCACCCCCAGCAAAGCCCCGCAGAGCATCAGGGAATGGGCGACGTTGTTGCCATCACCCACATAGGCCAGGGTCTGGCCAGGCAGATCACCATGGGACTCCTGCATGGTGAGGAAATCAGCCAGGGCCTGGCAGGGGTGCTCCAGATCCGTGAGGGCATTGATCACCGGCACCGAGGCCCAGTGGGCGTAGTCCACCAGCTCCTGCTGAGCGAACGTGCGAACGCCCAGCACATCGCAGTAGCGACTGAGCACCCGTGCGGTGTCCTCCAGGGGCTCGCCACGACCCAACTGCGTCACCTGAGGATTCAGGTCCACCGTTTGACCACCCAGTCTGGCCATTGCTACCTGGAAACTCACTCGGGTCCGGGTCGAGGCCTTGGTGAAGATCAGCCCGAGCACACGGTTGCCCAGATCAATGCGGCGATCTCCACGCTTCAGTTGCGCCGCCAGTTGCAGCAAAGCGGCTGTTTCAGCCGCTGAGCAATCGGTGGATGACAGATAGTCACGGCCGCTGAGGGAGGAAAGAGCGGAAGCAACACCCGCAGCAGCGGTAGCCATCGTGACAATTCAAAGGACAGTTATCGGGGATGGGAGTGGTCGGCGTCAAGCACCGACGGTCTCCGGCAGCACACTGGCCTCCAGCATCTGCTTGAGGTCATCCCCCTCGATCACTTCCTTCTCAAGGATCTTCTGGGCGATGGTCTCCAGCAGCGCCATGTTCTGGCGCAGGATCGCGAGGGCATCGTCGTGGGCCTTGTCGACAAGGCCGCGCACTTCCTTGTCGATGGCCTGGGCCGTGGCATCACTGACGGAACGGCGGGGGTTGTTGCCGCCGCCGAGGAAACGCCCGCCGCCCTGCTTATCGTAGGCCAGCGGTCCGAGGGTATCGCTCATGCCGTAGGTGCCCACCATCTGTTCCGCCAGGTCGGTGGCCCGCTGCAGGTCATTGGCAGCACCGGTGGTGATCTTGCCGAAGACGATCTCCTCGGCCGAACGCCCCCCCAGCAGCGTGGCGATCTGACCTTGCAGTTCCTCCTTGGAGTTGAGGAAGCGTTCCTCAGTGGGTAATTGCAGGGTGTAGCCGAGGGCACTCATGCCCCGGGGCACGATCG
>CAJWIC010000169.1 GCA_913040905.1 uncultured Synechococcus sp.
GCATCTCACCGTTCAACGCCAACGACAAGCGCCAGACCAGCTTTGCCGGCATCGAGGTGATGCCCAAGATCGAAGAAGAGGTGGACATCGAGATTCCTGAAAAGGATCTGGAAGTGACCACCAGCCGCTCCGGTGGCGCCGGCGGCCAGAACGTCAACAAAGTGGAAACCGCGGTTCGGATCCTGCACATCCCGACCGGCCTGGCGGTGCGCTGCACCCAGGAACGCTCCCAGCTCCAGAACAAGGAGAAGGCGATGGCGCTGCTCAAGGCCAAGCTGCTGGTGATCGCCCAGGAGCAGAGAGCCGCCGAAATCGCCGATATCCGAGGCGACATCGTCGAAGCGGCCTGGGGCAACCAGATCCGCAATTACGTGTTCCACCCCTATCAGATGGTCAAGGACCTGCGCACCAACGAGGAGACCAACGATGTGCAGGCGGTGATGGATGGCGCACTGGATCCGTTCATCGACGCGTCCCTGCGCCAGGGTGTCGACAGCCCCGGCGCCGACGCCGATTCCTGACCCCATGGCCACCGAGAGCACCCCACCGCCCAGCTTCATCAAACAGGCGATGCGCAACATGGTGCGCAAAGGGAGTAAGAGCCTGTTTCACTTCGGCCTGACCGCCATGGGATTCCTCGGCTTCATCACCCTTGTGGCCTGGCTGGGGCGGCCCACCCTGCCCGGATAGGCATGGACCTTGATCTGGCGCTTGATGCTGACGGCCCCTGGGCCCCTGAAGACCCGGCGTCACTGGCGGAGCTTCAAACCTGGCAGACAATCCTGATGGATTGGATCCAGACGATCTGCACCACCCCATCACTGGCTTGTCCGGCGGTCGTTCGCCAGGCCAATGAACTGTGCCTGGGGCTGCGCTTCACCGACGACGCCACGATCACCACGCTCAACAGCACCTGGCGGCAACGGAACCAAGCCACGGATGTGCTGTCCTTTGCAGCGCTGGAGGAAGCCCCAGCCTTGCCGGACGTGTCGTCGGTGGAACTGGGGGACATCGTGATCTCGCTGGATACGGCACGACGTCAGGCATCCGAGCTGGAGCACAGCCTGACCCGTGAACTGCGTTGGCTGGTCAGCCACGGCCTGCTGCATCTTCTGGGCTGGGACCATCCCGATGAGGCCAGCCTCGCCGTGATGCTGCAACTGCAGGAGCAGCTGCTCGACGGTGGAGGTAACGTTCATGCCTCGGAAGAAGCATCCGGTGGACCCCACAGTTGACGGCAATGCCCGCTGAGACCCCACTGCCGCTGGAGAACGAACTCAAGGCCGTCAAGTTGGCGACACGGCGCCGTAGCTGGCGGATTGCGGGAGACTTGCCCGCAAGCTTCCGCTACGCAGCCCAGGGTCTGGGCTACGCCTTCAGCAGCCAGCGCAATTTCCGCATTCATGTGGTGATCGGCGCGGTGGTGTTCGGCCTGGCGGTTGTGCTGCAACTCGATCTGATCCGCATGGCGGTGCTGGCGCTCACGGTCACGGCCGTGCTGGTGCTCGAACTGCTCAACACCGCAATCGAGGCGGTGGTGGATCTGGCGATCGGTCGTCGCTATCACCCCCTCGCCCGCATTGCCAAGGACTGTGCCGCCGCCGCCGTGCTGGTGGCCGCCATCAGCTCGCTGCTGATCGCCCTGTTCCTGCTGCTGCCACCGTTGCTGCTCCGCCTGAATTTCTGAGTTCCCGCTGATGCTGCTGGTCATCGATAACTACGACAGCTTCACCTTCAACCTGGTGCAGTACCTCGGTGAGCTGGCCCCCCACCACCCCATCGCGGCGGATCTTCAGGTGCACCGCAATGACGCCCTCACCCTGGCCCAGATCCGAGATCTGAAGCCAGACGCGATTCTGCTGTCGCCAGGTCCCGGTGATCCGGACCAGTCCGGCGTCTGCCTCGACGTGTTGCGGGATCTCTCCCCCGGCATTCCCACCCTTGGGGTCTGTCTGGGTCACCAGGCCATCGCTCAGGTGCATGGCGGCCGGGTCGTGCGTGCCAACCAGCAAATGCACGGCAAAACCTCTCCAGTACTCCACAACGGTGAAGGGGTGTTCGCCGGGCTGCCTCAGCCCCTCACGGCCACGCGCTACCACTCCCTGATCGCCGAACGCAGCTCACTGCCGGACTGCCTGGAGGTGACGGCCTGGTTGGAGGACGGCACGATCATGGGCCTGCGACATCGTGAACATCGCCATCTGCAGGGGGTGCAGTTTCATCCCGAGAGTGTGCTGACCGACTCCGGGCACCAACTGCTGGCCAACTTTTTGAAGGAAGCCAGCTGAGAACGCTGTTAGCGTCCGATCTGAGATTGAAGCTCCCCATGTCGGTCCTGCGCTCAGCTGCATTTGCTGCCACTGGACTGGCCCTGAGCCTGCAGGCAACAGCCCATGCCGGCGGCGGCGTCAACATCAGCAGCTACGGCCAACGGGCCCTGTTGATTCAGGGGAGCGGGCGGTCGGTGCTGGTCAATCCCTACAAAGCGGTGGGTTGTGCGGCGGGCTTACCGGAACCGCGCATCAACGCCGGGGTCATTCTGGCCAGCTCTGAACTGGCTGATGAAGGAGCCCGCGGCATTGCTTCAGGCCGTTTTCTGGTGGCACCAGGCTCTTACAAGGTGAATGGCCTGAATCTGGAGGGTTTCGCCAGCCCTCACGACCGAATCGAAGGTCGTCGCTTCGGCAACGCCACGCTCTGGCGCTGGCAGCAGGGAGGCCTGGAGTTCGCCCACATCGGTGCCACCGCAGGGCCGATCAGCGGTGCTGACCGCGTGCTGCTGGGCCGCCCCGATGTGCTGATCATCGGCGTGGGTGGTGGCGACAAGATCTACGACGGCACGGAAGCTGCCGCTGTGGTGAAGCAGCTCAACCCGAAACGGGTGATTCCGGTGCAGTACGTCGAGGGCGATGCTCCTGCCAACTGCGATCAAGGGGGAGTTGAGCCGTTCCTTGAGGCCATGGGCGGCACCACCGTTGTGAATCCAGGCCGCAGCGTCAACCTCCCCGCCAGCCTGCCGGACACCACCGTGATCACGGTCTTGCGCTGACAAGCTCAGCCAGAACGCCACGGTCCAGTCCTGCAATCAACGCCAACAGCAACAACACCCGTGCTTTCTGGGGATTGAGGCTGCCTGCAGGCAGCAGCCCGAGCCGTTCATCCTCTGAGCAGGCATGCACGGGGCCGGATCCACAGCGATTGGCCCTGAGCATCAACGGCCGCTTGCCAGCCCAAGCCTGCAGAACCGAGCGCTCACCGTCCGACAGCTGGCCGGCACCCGTACCGGTGAACACCAGGCCCGCAACACCGGCCTGGAGACAGGCATTGAGCAGGAGCGGCTCTGGCTCCACACAGCCGTAAACGATCGGCACCTGGGGCCATTGCTCGGGTAGAGCGAGATCAGCGAAGG
>CAJWIC010000170.1 GCA_913040905.1 uncultured Synechococcus sp.
CCAGTGGCCGGCTGATTTTGAGTCAGCTGCGTCTACCAATTCCGCCAGGCTCCCTCATCAGGGATTGTATGGAGTGATGCCCCCGACTTCAGCTTTGCTGTCGCTTTAAGTTGGCACCGACGGCATTCAGTTTGGCCTCGACGTTGTCGTAGCCACGGTCCAAGTGCTTGAGCCCGGACACCTTGGTGGTGCCATTTGCCGCCAGGCCCGCCAGCACCATGGCCGCTGCCGCTCTCAGATCACTGCCGGTGACGGGGGCGGCGCTGAGCTCAGCCACCCCTTCGACAATGGCGGTGCTGCTTTCAACGCGGATGGACGCTCCCATCCGCTGAAGTTCAGCGACATGCTGAAGCCGATTCTCATAAATCTTTTCGCTGATCACGCTGGTGCCCTTGGCCGTGGTCATCAGTGCCATGAACGGAGCCTGAAGGTCGGTCGGAAATCCGGGGAATGGTTGGGTCGTGATGTCGACAGCCTGAATTTCACCGGGGGTGATGGAGATTCCCGTTTGATCGATGTCCAGTTGGCAGCCGCAGTCCCTGAGCTTTTGCAGGACTGCGCTGAGATGCTCGGGAATGACCGGTTCCACTCGCATGGGTGATTGGGTGATCGCGGCAGCCAGCAGAAAGGTGCCCGCTTCGATTCGATCGGGGATCACCGGATAGTTGCGGACGCCATGGAGACGCTTGACACCCTGAATCGTGATCACCGGTCCCCCGGCTCCGCTGATCTCCGCACCCATCTGGGTGAGAAGGTTGGCCAGATCCTGAACCTCGGGCTCCTGGGCGGCGTTTTCAATCGTGGTGGTTCCATCGGCCAGCACAGCTGCCATCAGCAGTGTTTCGGTGGCCCCGACACTCGGACAATCCAGGACGATGGGCGACCCTTTCAGGCGTTTGCTGCTGCCTTTGACCGAGGCCGTCACGATGCCGTGTTCAACGCTGACGTGCGCCCCCAATGCCTTCAGACCGCGGATGTGTTCGATCACCGGACGAGCTCCGATGCGGCAACCCCCCGGCAGGGGCACCCTGGCGTGACCTGAGCGGCCCAGCAGTGAACCGATGCAGAAGAAGCTGGCGCGAAGGCTGTTGACCAGTTCGTATGGAGGTTCGTGACTGCTGAGGGTTGAGGCGTTCAGAGCAATGGTGTCGCCCGAGTGATCGACTTGCACTCCAAGGGCAGACAGGATTCGGCCCATGCTCTCGATATCGGTGAGGTTGGGAACGTTGGTGAGTTCCACGAGCTCATCGGTGAGCAGGCCAGCGGTCATCAACACCAAAGCTGAATTCTTGGCTCCACTGACCTTCAACACCCCCTGCAGTCGACGGCGACCCTCGATCGAGAGACACGGATTGAGAATCTCCTGAGACACCGCGGACGCCGCTGCCATTTCCCGCCCTGCTTCCAGATTTCTCGCAGTTTGACAATCAGATGTGAGACCGTCTAGACGGCCGGCAGGGAAACTGGTTTCAACGGACACCATTCCTGCGATTCGGGAATGGGGTGACGATGCCGTATGTTCTCTTGGTCGCTTCAGCGACACGCCAGCGGATGTGGCGGAATTGGTAGACGCGCTAGTTTCAGGTACTAGTGGTGGCAACATCGTGGGAGTTCAAGTCTCCCCATCCGCACTACCGTTAGAAGGAGATTGATTCTCCATCCAGCATGATCGTCCTGAAGATTTCCAATGCGTCGGAAGTCGTCGCTGCAAAGGTCGGTCGCTTCCTTGAACGTCTGACCCCTGACTCGATTGATCAGGTAGCCGTTGAGGATCAGGTGATCAACAAAATGATTGAAAACCTCGCAGCTGAGGGATTGAAGGGAGAGATCGCAGCGATTAACGGACTGGATCTGGACGGTTCGGATTTGTCGCTGCACAAGGAATTGAAGGTTCGTAAGCACAAGAGCTTCTGAAATCTCACCTTGGCGAGTGTGTTGGATTCATTGATCAGCAGTCGTCGAAATCCTCTGGTCAAACGGTTGCGGTCGTTATCAAGCCGTCAAGGTCGCGACAACGAAGGGCTCCTGCTGCTTGAGGGCACCCATCTCCTGCAGGAGCTGATTCGTTGCCATCTCAAACCGGTCGAATTGGTTGCAACGGAGCGATGGTGTCTGCACCATCAACAGCTCCTCGACGACCTGGACGGATCAGCGCCGATTCGTCTCGTCACCGAGGAGGTGCTGAAGGCAGCCCTCAGCACCATCACACCGGATGGTGTCGCGTGCCTGTGTCCCCTGGATGTCCTGCCGGATCCGCCAACGGACGTGAACTTCCTGCTGGTGCTGGATCGGATTCAGGATCCAGGCAATCTCGGAACCTTGTTGCGGACGGCGCTGGCGGCTGATGTCCAGAGCGTCTGGTTGGGATCAGGGGTTGACCCGCTTGGCAGCAAAAGCCTTCGCGCTTCAGCCGGAGCACTGCTGCAACTGGCGCACCAACGCTTCGGACCCGATGAGGGAACGGCGGTCAGCCAATTGACAGAACAACTCAAGCGACTGGCCGCCGCGGGGATCCAGGTGGTGGCCACCCTCGTGCCCGATTCAGCCGCTCCGATTCGACCGGTGCCCTATTGGGATCTGGACTGGCGGTTGCCGACAGCGCTCGTCCTGGGCACTGAGGGGGCGGGACTTCATCCAGAGCTGCTTGCCTGCTGCACCCATGCCGTGACTCTGCCCCACAGTCCTCGGGTGGAGTCGCTGAATGTGGCAGCCGCCGCCGTGCCTCTCCTGCTGGAGCGTCGACGGGCGACAATGACGGCTCCTTCGCAGCAGCACGGGTGAGCGACGCCAGTTTCGACTACGACGTCATTGTCATCGGTGCCGGCTATGGCGGGTTTGATGCCGCTAAGCACGCCGCAGAGCACGGCCTCAAAACCGCCATCATTGAATCGCGGGACATGGGGGGCACCTGCGTCAACCGCGGCTGTGTTCCGTCCAAGGCGCTTCTGGCCGCCAGCGGCAAGGTGCGTGAACTGGCGGATGATCAGCACCTGGCCAGTTTCGGAATCCATGCGGCTCCTGTGCGGTTCGAGCGCCAGAAGATCGCTGATCACGCCAACAATCTGGTGCAGACGATCCGCACCAACCTCACCAAAACCCTCGAACGGGCCGGTGTAACGATCCTGCGTGGCCATGGTCGTCTGGAGGGCTCACAGCGGGTCGGACTGCGGGAACCCAGTGGTGTCGACAGGGTGATCACCGCCAAGGACGTGATCCTGGCCACAGGTTCCGATCCCTTCGTTCCACCCGGCATTGAGACCGATGGACGCACGGTCTTCACCAGCGATGAAGCCATCAACCTCGAGTGGCTTCCCCGTTGGATTGCCATCATCGGCAGCGGTTACATCGGCCTTGAATTCGCCGATGTGTACACCGCGCTCGGTTGTGAAGTGACGATGATCGAGGCGA
>CAJWIC010000171.1 GCA_913040905.1 uncultured Synechococcus sp.
GTTTCCACCACCACCAGGTTCTCCACACCCAGGCCCACCACCAGCCGGTGTTCACTGCGCAGATAACAGTTGCGACTGCCCTGATTGATCACGCGGCCCTGCAGCACGTTGCCGTCACTGTCGCGGTCGGCGGTCTCCCACAGCGCACTCCAGCTGCCCACGTCGCTCCAGCCGGCGTCCAGCGGCAGTACCGAACCCAGCGCCGTTTTTTCCATCACCGCCACATCAATGGCCACGTTGGGGCACTTGGCAAAGGCTTCTCGTTCCAGTCTCAGAAAATCCAGATCGGCGGCGTCCTGTTCGAGGGCCGCCCGGCAGCAGCTCACCACCTCCGGGGCCAGTCGCTCCAGTTCAGCCAGCATGGCGCTGGCCCGAAACAGGAACATGCCGCTGTTCCAGGTGAACCGGCCGGTGGCCAGGAACTGTTCAGCGGTGCCCCGATCCGGCTTTTCCACAAAGCGGGCGATCGGCACGTCCCGCAGGGCCTCGCTGCTGAAGGGTTCGGCGGCTTCGATGTAGCCGTAGCCGGTTTCCGGGGCGGTGGGCACGATTCCAAAGGTCACCAGACGACCGGCCTCCGCAGCGGCTCGACCGGCATCCACGGCCTGGCGGAACTGTTTCGCATCGCGGATCAGGTGGTCGGCCGCCAGCACGAGCAGCAAGGGGTCCTGCCCACCTGCCGTGGCCTGCAGGGCTGCCACGGTGACCGCTGGAGCTGTGTTCCGCCCCATCGGTTCCAGCAGGATGGCGCTGGGTTCAATCCCGATCTGGCGCATCTGCTCGGCCACGATGAAGCGATGGTCTTCATTGCAGATCAGCAGCGGTGCCTCCAGGCCGTCGAGACCCTCGAGCCGCTGCTGGGTCTGCTGCATCAAGCTGGCGTCCCCCTCTCCGCTCAGGGGCCAGTACTGCTTGGGGTAACTGGCGCGGGACAGGGGCCAGAGTCGTGTGCCGGTTCCGCCGCAGAGGATCACAGGGATCAGAGGGGTGCCGGCCACGCTGGGGATTGTTGGTTGAAACCAAGGATCGCCTGCGCGGTGGCGTTCTGTCGATGGGATCAGAGATCCAGCAGTCCCGGCGGTGGGGTCAGCAGCAACCAGCCTTCCGCAAGGTGCACCTCCGGCACGATCGCTTCAACAAACGGGATCAACAGCGTGCGACCTGCCGATGTCCTTAGCTCCAGCAGGTCGTTGCCGCCGCTGATCAGGTCGGTCACGGTGCCGATGGCGGTCTGGTCGGGGTGCAGACGGGCTTCCAGTCCCACCAGATCCAGCAGATGGAATTCGCCCTCCTCCAATTCGGGGCGATCGCTGGCAGGTACCAGCAGCTCCTGACCCACCAGCGCCTCCGCTGCATCGCGACTGTCGACACCTTCCAGACGCACGATGTACAGCGACTTGCCCGGCAGCTGACGACCTTTCCTGAGATGAATCTCTCTGGGTTCACCGCCCTTGCGACTGCGCAGCCAGCGGCTGCCGGGGGTGGTGAAGCGTTCCGGGAAATCGCTGGCGGGGTTGACCCGCAGTTCCCCCTGCAACCCCTGGGCGCCCACCAGCTTGCCGACCATCAGCCAGTCTTCGCTCTCGGCCATGCGCTGCGGGGTGGCTCCACTGATAATGACGCCACATCTGATCTCGCCCGATCCATGGCGTCTGCTGCTGCACCGATCCTTCCGGGCACCACGGTCACGGTCCAGGACGTGACCTCGATTTACAACGGTTACACCGGTTTTGTTCAGCGCATCAGCGGCGACCGTGCTGCTGTGCTGTTCGAGGGGGGTAACTGGGACAAGCTGGTGACGATGCGGTTAAGGGACCTGCAACCCGCCTGAGACATGGCGTCGGATCGCAGTCTGCGCCAACGCCTGCGCTCCACGGTGCTGGAGGCGACGACTCCTGCGGGCAGGCTTTACAACGTCTTGATTTTCGGGGCGATCCTGCTCAGCGTTCTGGCCCTGCTGCTGGAGCCGGACCCCCTCGGCAATTCGGCCCTGCGTCAGACCAATGTGCTCTGGATCGATGTGGTCCAGAACATCTGTCTGGCTGTGTTTGCTGCTGACTTTGCACTGCACCTGCTCCTGGTGGAGCAGCCGCGGCGGTATCTGTTCAGCTTCTACGGGTTGATTGACGCGTCGGCGGTGCTGTTTTTCTTCGTGCCGCAGATCCGCAGTGAACTGCTGCTCTGGGTGTTCAAGTTCGGGCGCATCCTGCGGGTGTTCAAGCTGCTGAAATTCATTGATGAAGCCCGGGTGCTGGGCCAGGCCCTGCGGGGCAGTGCCCGCACCATCTGCGTTTATCTGTTTTTTGTGTTCCTGCTGCAGGTGGTGCTGGGGTACGCGATCTTCGTGATCGAAAGCTCCAGTCCGGAGTCCCAGTTCCAGACGGTGTCCAACGGGGTGTACTGGGCCATCGTCACCATGACGACGGTCGGCTATGGCGATCTCGTCCCGCAGACAGCTCTGGGACGTCTGCTGGCCTCCGTGGTGATGATGCTGGGTTTCGGAATCATTGCGATCCCCACCGGTTTGCTCACGGTTTCAGGGGTTCGTCACCAACAGAAGCGACGGGGACCAACCTGCGCTGCCTGCGGCCGGCAGGGTCACCGTGAGGATGCGCGCCACTGTGATCAGTGCGGAGCGTCCCTGCCCGCCAGGGCCTGAACGGCTGCGGCCGCGGCATTCTGCTCGGCCTCCTTGCGCGAACGGCCATGGCCTTCGGCGAGCAACTGGTCGGCGATCTGCACTCTGCTGTGAAATCGCTGCGGATCGCCATGCTGTCGGCTGCGTTCTTCGGTGCGGTACTCCGGCAAGCCCAGCCCCTGACCCTGGCTCCATTCCTGCAGAGCGGTTTTGCCGTTGAAGCGATGGGGTGCTGCCAGCACGGCTGCACTGGTGTGGTGCCAGTGGGGGGTGAGCCAGCTGAGGATCGGTTCCAGGCTGCCGCTGGCTCTGTAAAGAGCTCCGATCAATGCCTCGGTGGCATCGGCGCGAATCGTCGCTTGAGCCGCGGCATCACCCTTGGCTTTCGAACCCAGGATCAGACAGGCCTCGATTTCAATCTGGTCCCCCAGCTCCGCCAGCCAGCGATCGCTCACCAGCTGCGCTCGGAGGCTTGAACTGTCGCCCACCGCCAGATCGGGATGGTGCTGGTCGAGATACAGCGTTGCCGCGAGACGCAGCACAGCATCGCCAAGGAACTCCAGTCGTTCGTTGTGGTCGGCCCGTCCACTTGAGACATGGGTCATGGCGCGCTCCAACTCGGACAGCAGGGCGGTGCTGTCCATGGCCTCCAGGCCCAGTCGCCTGATCAGGCTCCGCAGGGTTTCACGACGTGCTTGGTCCACGGACATAGGGGTGAAAGCAGGACATAAGCCGGGTTCTGTTCACGCCCCACAGAGGTTGGTC
>CAJWIC010000172.1 GCA_913040905.1 uncultured Synechococcus sp.
CGAGCAGAAGGATGTCCTTCACCTCGCCGGCCAGCACACCGCCCTGAATGGCAGCGCCGACAGCCACCACCTCATCGGGGTTCACGGTCTGGTTGGGGTCCTTGCTGGTGGTGCGCTTGACCAGCTCCAGCACAGCCGGAATACGGGTGGAACCACCCACCATCACGATTTCATCCAGCTCACTGGAGGAGAGCTTGGCGTCCTTGAGGGCCTGCTCAACTGGGATGCGGCAACGGTCGATCAGGTTGGCGGCCAGTTCCTCGAACTTGGCCCGGGTGAGGGTCAGGTCCAAGTGCTTGGGACCCTCGGGCGTGGCCGTAATGAACGGCAGATTGATCTCGCTCTGGGTAGCGTTGGAGAGCTCGATCTTGGCCTTCTCCGCCGCCTCGGTCAGACGCTGCAGAGCCTGCTTGTCCTGACGCAGATCGATGCCTTCATTCGACTTGAAGGTCTCGGCCAGGTGATCGACGATCACCTTGTCGAAGTCATCACCACCGAGGTGGGTGTCACCGGAGGTGGAGAGCACCTCGAACACACCGTCGCCAACTTCGAGCACAGACACGTCGAAGGTGCCGCCGCCCAGGTCGAACACCAGGATGCGCTCGTTGCTCTTCTTGTCGAGGCCATAGGCCAGAGCCGCTGCAGTGGGCTCGTTGATGATGCGCAGCACCTCGAGACCGGCGATCTTGCCGGCGTCCTTGGTGGCCTGACGCTGGGAGTCGTTGAAATAAGCAGGGACAGTGATCACCGCCTGGGTGACGGTCTCGCCGAGGTACTTACCGGCGTCCTCGGCCAGCTTGCGCAGCACCTGGGCGGAGACTTCCTCTGGAGCGAACTGCTTGTCGAGAACCGGGCACTTCACCTTCACGTTGGAGCCGGCCTTCTCGACGCCGTAGCTCACTTCCTTCGATTCCTCGTTCACTTCATCGACACGACGGCCGATGAAGCGCTTGACGGAATAAAACGTGTTGTCGGGGTTCATCACCGCCTGCCGCTTGGCGATCTGACCGACCAACTGATCCTGGTTCTTGGTGTAAGCCACGACGGAGGGCGTGGTGCGGAAACCCTCGGCGTTCGCGATGACGGTGGGTTTGCCACCCTCCATCACGGACACGCAACTGTTCGTGGTGCCAAGGTCAATGCCGACAACCTTGCCCATCGGTGGCCACCTCCTGAAGGGATGAACGAAACGTCGTCATCTTCATCAGGCGACCCTGCCACAGGCGAGGTGTGGTTCCCGAACAGGCAGGCTGGAGCGTCATTCCGACGAGGCCATGATCAACGGCAGCACTGGCCTGGTGGGGCTGCTCGGTAACCCTGTGCAGCACTCGCTGTCTCCTGCGATGCAGAACGCTGCCCTGCAGGCGCTGGGTCTCAACTGGCGTTACCTGGCTCTGCCCTGTGACGAGACACGTCTCCCTGAGGTCCTGCAGGGACTTCAGGCGGTGGGCTGCCGTGGCCTCAATGTGACCATCCCCCACAAGCAGGCTGTGACCAGCCTCTGCAACGAACTCTGCGACGCGGCCCGTCGACTCCAGGCGGTGAACACGCTCATCCCCGACGAAAAGGATGGCTGGCGGGGCACGAACACCGATGTGGAAGGGTTTCTGGCTCCCCTCGGCGGCAGCGAACGCTGGCGCAACCGGCGGGCCGTGGTGATCGGATGCGGCGGTTCCGCCCGGGCCGTGGTGGCTGGCTTGCAGACCCTTGACCTGTCATCCATCCAGGTGATCGGACGACGCTCGGAGGCACTGATCAGCTTCATGGCAGACCTGCAGCTGGAGAGCGCCCCTCTGAGCAGCTGCCTCGACACAGATGAAACGGTGACCACTGTTCTGGATCAGGCTGATCTGGTGGTGAACACCACGCCGGTGGGCATGGCCAAGCATGGTGACGCCGACGCCATGCCCCTCGCCCCTGATCTGTGGGACAGGCTCCCGAATCAAGCCACCCTTTACGACCTGATCTACACACCGCGTCCCACCGCCTGGCTGCGTTGGGGCCAGCGGCGGGGTCACCGTTGCATCGACGGGCTGGAGATGCTGGTTCAACAGGGGGCCGCATCCCTGAGGTTCTGGAGCGGCATCGATGACGTTCCCGTAGACATCATGCGCCAGGCAGCTGAAAACGCTTTGAGCAACTAGCGTCGGCGGATTGCAATGTGCCGACGATGGAACCACCCCTCTGGCAACGGCTCGTCGCTCCTTTGATGTATCTCCTCCCCTGGAGTGATGCCATCCCCCTTGGATTCGCCCCCGATGGGTTGTTTCTGCAGTACCCACTACTGCGCCCGTTGGTGCTGCCAGCCTTGCCGCTCATGCAGCTGGAACGGAGCATTCCCTTTGGTCTGGGCGGCCTGCTGCTGTTTTTCGTGCTCTTCCTGGCCGTGGTGCGCAATCCAAACGTCCCCTACTTCCTGCGCTTCAACGCACTGCAGGCCTTGCTCACCGATATTGCGCTGATTGTGCTGAGCATCGGCTTCCGCCTGTTGCTGCAACCCATCGCAGCAGGAAGCCTGCTGCTGGGCACGCTCTCAAGCGCTGTCGTGGTTGCCGTTTTGGCAATCCTGCTCTTCTCACTTGTGGAATGCCTGCGGGGCCGTGAACCCGATCTTCCGGGCATCAGCCAGGCCGTCCGCATGCAGCTCTACTGAGGCGGGGGGGGTCCGGGGGATAAGGTGTTGGATCCGTCGCTCACCGAAGTGAGCCTGCAGTCCCCGTCGGCACAGCCCATGACGCTCGATCCGTACTACGAAACCATGTACATCCTTCGTCCGGACATCCCGGAGGAGGAAGTTGAGAGCCACCTCATCAAGTACCGCGACATGCTGGTCGAAGCCGGTGCGGATGTACTGGACAACCAGATGCGTGGCAAGCGCCGCCTGGCCTATCCGATCGATAAGCACAAGGAAGGCATCTACGTGCAACTGAGCCACAACGGCGATGGCCAACATGTGGCCGTTCTGGAAAAGGCCATGCGCCTGAGTGAGGACGTGATCCGCTACCTCACGGTGAAGCAGGAGGGTCCTCTTCCCGCTCCACGGGTCGTTCCTGGGAGCGAACCCGCTGTCGCTGCGCAGGAACAACCTGCAGCCAGCTCAGAAGCCTCGTCCTGACACCGTTGTCGGGGTCATGATCCGGCGATAGCGTCGGATCATGACCCAGGACACCCCGAAGCATCAGGCTCCAGAACCGCGCTGGATGCCGGAGGTACCCCGGTCAACGGACCAGCAACTGCTGCAACAACGCATTGAGGAGTTGGAAGGTCAGATCAAGGCCTACGAACAACTTCTAGAAGATCTTCCCGAGATATTCGAACGAAAATTCCAGCAGCGACTCGAACCGTTGATGGAGCGCTACCAACTGCTTGCCCAGCAGTTGGACCAACCAGAGGGC
>CAJWIC010000173.1 GCA_913040905.1 uncultured Synechococcus sp.
GGGGATGAGTTCGCCATGCACAAGCGGGCTCGAGTTGCGAAAGTCTACGCAGCACGCTTCTGCCAACGAGGCGACCTGACCGTGATGTATCCAACTGTTAATGAACCCTCAGAACGCTTGCGGCGCCAGCATTCCCGCTGGTTCAAGTCCTTCTTTGTCCTGATCCTCGGACTGTTTCTGACGCTTTCTGGACCCTGTCCGGCCACAGCATTGAGCGATACCCAGCAGTTGGTGGTGGACAGCTGGCGGCTGGTGAACCAGGGCTATCTCGATCCCGATCACCTCGATGCCGTGCGCTGGCGACGTCAGCGCCAGAAAGCACTCGAAAAAAGCATCGTCAGCAGTGAGGACGCCTACGGCGCCATCGATGGGATGCTTTCAGCTCTCGATGACCCCTACACCCGACTGCTGCGCCCAAGCGATTACGCCGCACTCAAGGACAGCACCAACGGCAACCTCAGTGGCGTCGGACTTCAGCTTGGAGCGTCCGACCAGTCCGATCGGGTGTTGGTGATCTCTGCCCTCGATGGATCTCCTGCCTCAGATGCCGAGCTCATGACCGGCACGCCGATCCTCGCTGTTGATGGCACACCGGTCATGGAGCTTGGGCTCGAGGGCACGGCGGCTGCTCTTCGGGGCGAAGTGGGAAGCCAGGTGGTGCTGAGCATCGAAGCGGCCGATGGCACAGCTGATGAGGTCACCCTGGAGCGACGCAGCGTTGACCTGCGCCCGGTGAGGACACGACGACTGCGCAGCGATGACCACACCTTCGGCTACCTGCGCATCACGCAGTTCACCGATGGCGTGCCAGAACAAGTGCAACAGGCTCTCGAGGAACTCCAGGACAAAAACATCGAAGGTTTACTGCTGGATCTGCGCAACAACTCTGGGGGTCTGGTGAGTTCCGGTCTCGCTGTGGCCGATGACTTCCTCTCCGGCGGCACCATCGTGGAAACCCGCAACCGGGACGGCATCGATGACGCGATTACCGCGAACACCTCAACCCTGTATGACGGCCCCATGCTGACCCTGGTGAACGGGGGAACGGCCAGTGCCAGCGAAATCCTGGCAGGGGCGCTGCAGGACAACGGACGCTCCACCCTGCTGGGCCATCAGACCTTCGGCAAAGGCCTGATCCAGACCCTGACCAACCTCAGTGATGGCAGCGGTCTTGCTGTAACGGTGGCCGGATACGTCACCCCCAGCGGACATGACATCCAGGGCGAGGGGATTGCACCCGACCGCCAGCTCTCGGACCCCGAACCCCTGGCACCTGGTGGAGAAGGCGACCGTTGGATCAGTGAAGCCGAGCAATGGATGGAAGCCCTGCTGGAGCAGGCGCCGGATGCCACGGCTGAATGAGTCAGCGGACCTACCACGACCCTCTCCACCGGGGCATCCAGATGGATCGCCAGCGGCCCGGCGAGGCCATGGTGATGGCCCTGGTGGAGACAGCGCCCTTTCAACGTCTGCGCAGAGTTCGGCAACTGGGGCCAGCATTTCTGACCTTTCACGGCGCTGAATCGAGCCGGTTCACCCATTCACTCGGAGTGTTCCATCTGGCCAGGCAGGCCTTTGAGCGTCTGTTGACGCTCAACCCCGCCCTTGAACTGCATCGGCCTGTGCTGTATGCCGCCGCGCTTCTTCACGACATCGGCCATGGCCCCCTCAGCCACACCGGCGAGGAAATGTTCGGCCTGCATCACGAAGGCTGGTCAGCCCGGATCATTCAGAACCATCCCCAGATTCAGGACTGCCTGGAGCAGGAGCGTCAAGGCACGGCCAACGCCGTCGCCGCGCTCCTCGAACACGGCCATGCACCTCACCCCGTGGTGAAGCGATTGGTCAGCAGTCAGTTGGATTGTGATCGGCTGGACTATCTGCTCCGAGACAGCTACAGCACGGGAACCCTCTACGGCCAGCTGGATCTGGAGCGAATCATGGCGGGGCTGACCTTGTCACCCGATGGGGACCTAGCCATTCATCCCAAGGGGCTGATGGCTGTTGAGCACTACCTGGTGGTGCGCAACCTGATGTACCGCAGCGTCTACAACCACCGCCTGAACGTGGTGTGCAACTGGTTGCTGGAGCGGCTGATTCGCCTGGCCCGGCAACTGGGTCCGGACCGCATTTGGGCTGATGAAGTGATGCAGCGCTGGCTTTGGAATGTCGAAGCGCTCGACTTGGAGACCTTTCTGGCCAACGACGATGTCCGCACCGGATATCACCTACAGCGCTGGCAGGAGGAGGGCCCTTCTGCTTTGTCCAGTCTCTGCCGGCGCTTCCGGGAACGGGATCTGCTCAAGGCCACGGCCGTGACGCATCTCAACCGGGAGGAGCAGTTGCAGGCGCTGGCGGTCGCCGGACGATTGGCCGAGCAACGGGGAATTGATGCCTCCCTGAGCTGCGGACTGCATCATCAGGAACTCAGGGGATACCACCCTTATCGAGGGGGATTGAGGCTGTGGGACGGAGAGCGGATGCAGGCCCTGGAGGAGGCCTCACCTTTGGTGGCCAGTCTGGCCACCCCTGCCGCAACCTCCTGGCTGATTCATCCTCGGGAGATTCAGATGGAGCTGAGAAGAACGATGGACATTGAATGGAGCTCATCCTTGAGGTCCGATCGGTGATAACGCTGCACCTGCCGGATCGACGCCTTCAGCACTGGCGGGATGCCTTACCGGATCTGCTGACCAGCTGCCCTGCAGGCAGGCTTGATCTGCACTGTGGAGACTGGTCGCTGACCTGTACTGACATCAGGGATCTGCAACGGATCGTGGAGGTCTGCGGTCGTCAGATTCATTGCCTTGAAACAACGGTTCCTGACACGGTGGTGAGTGCCGCTGCCATCGGAATGGAGAGTCGTCTGTGGGGGGATTCATCCACCGACGCAGCGCGGGAATCAGCACCTCCCGGGAGCCTGACGGTTCATCAGGGAACTCTCCGATCCGGAGACCACCTGCAGAGTGATGGCAGTCTTCTTGTGGTGGGCGACGTCAACCCTGGAGCGAGGATCAGTGCGGCTGCAGACGTGATGGTGTGGGGGCGACTGCGGGGGGTTGCCCATGCGGGCAGGGACGGTGCGAGGGAAGCGAGGATTGTGTCGCTGCATCTGAGGCCACTCCAACTTCGCATCGCTGATGTGGTCGCGCGCGGTCCTGAGGACCAACCCGTTGCTGGCATGGCTGAACAGGCGCGTCTGGTCGATGGCGAGATCGTGATCGAGCCCGCCGACCCCCAGGCCATGGCAAGGACCTGATCGGGTTGTCAGCTGCGACTCGCTGCCTATCGTGACCAGACCTTTGTGATGGCCTCGTGTCGACGACGCGAACAATCCTGATCTGCTCGGGCAAGGGCGGCGTCGGCAAGACCAC
>CAJWIC010000174.1 GCA_913040905.1 uncultured Synechococcus sp.
GCTGACCAGCCACAGCCCCAGGTAGATCAGTGTCCGGACGGCGATCAATCCCGAGACGACTCATCCAGTCCCAGTAGATGTTGTTGTCGAGGCGCCGCATCGCCTGAACCATTCCGACGTTGCTGGAGACCTGCAGAACCGTGCTGAAATCCACCAGACCATGGGCTTCCTTGTCGTGGTTGTTGATCGGCCAACCGCCGATGGTGAGCCGTCCGACGTCGTGGACTCGATCAGCGGGACTGATCGCTTTCTCCTGAAGTGCCAGAGCCAGATTGATCGGCTTGAAGGTGGAGCCGGGTTCATAAAGATCCTGCACGGACCATTCACGGAACAGGGCCGGTGCAAAACGCCAGTAGCGATTGGGGTCGTAGGTCGGCGTTGACGCCAAGACCAGCAGTTCGCCATTGGTGGCATCCATCACGATGGCGGCCCCTTTCTTGGCCTTCCACTTGGTCACCTGGGCGGCCAGGGCTTTGGCGGCAAGCTCTTGAAGCCTGGTATCGAGGGTGAGCTGAAGGCGCAGGTCATCGCCATAGAACGCTCCGGGTGCCAGATCATCAGGAAGTGGGGTTCCGTCCGCTCCGCGGCGCAGACGCCTGGGCTGTTCATGCCTCAGCAGTTCACTGTTCCTGCTCTGCTCAAGGCCCGCCTGGGGCACCCGCTCGTCATTGAGGAAACCGACAACGTTGGCGTACAGATCCCCCTGGGGATAAACCCGCTGGGAATAGGCCTCCAGATCCAGACCACTGACGCCCAGCGAGCGGATCCGTTCAGCCGTCTCCGGATCCAGCCCCTCCGCCAGCTTGACTCCGGAGCGGCGCTGTCCCAGTTCTTTGAGCAACTGGGGGGCCGGTTGAGCCAAGGGCGTCGCCAGCAGCTCCACCACATCCTCGGGTGGTCGAATCCGATCGGGGGCATCTCCCGGAAGATTGAAGTAGCGCGGGTGGGCCCAGAGCCGAAACCGGACCTCATCCATCGCCACCAATCGACCGGTTCGATCGACGATCGGACGGCGTTGTCCCAACGTTGCGCTGGTCTGTGTCTGGAGGCGACGCGCTCTGGACTCCAACTCACCGGTCTGGACCAATTGCAACCAAGCCATCCGACCGACCAGCCCGACGAGACCGGTGCACAGGATCAGAAAGACAATCCACAGTCTTCTGCTGGGGACCTTGGCCAGGGGCACGACACGGGTTCTCGGTCGTTTCCGGGTCGGAGAGGGTGCGGTCCGGGTCATCAGTAGCCGGAACGGATCGGCCGCTGCGCCAATGTCTCCAGGGCCTGCAGCACATCGCGTTTTGCCGGGGCCAAGGCGGAGATGGGAGCTGGCCGTTCCAGATGAACAAGGTTGATCACCTTGGTCGGCACTAGCTCGTCAGGTCGACGGGTGCCTCTGAGCAGATGCTGCTCCAGAACAGCCGTGGACTCCGTCAACCGATGGGCGAGCAGTCGCGTGGCATCCAAACGCTGAAAGGCAAGTGTCCAACGGTGCTGCCAGTGCAGCGTCAGACCAGCCAGGACGGCGAGTGCAGCAAACACGCCTAGCAAACTGCCATCTGCGACACGATGCAGGCCTCCGATGAGGGGGGAGCGTCGGGCGAACCGTTCAGCTGATAGCGAGCCCTGGATCAGCTCCAGAGTCGTCATCGAAGAACGCTGATCCGGAGCGGCGACCACCGGAGATGCAGGCGAATACGTCAGTGAACCACTCGCAACTGGCCGCTGCAAGGCTCACAGCAGGAGCAGGTTCACGAATGTGACCGCATTCCAGAGGGCATGCATCAATACACAAGGGAACAGTCGCCCACTCGATAAACGCAACAGAGCGAGCCCAATGCCCAGCACAGTGAGCGGAGCCAGTTCGCCGATGCTGATATGGGCCATACCAAACAACAAACCGCTGAGCACCACACCCGTCAGCGAGCCGGTTCGACGGGCCAGCACCGGCAGCAGCGTGCCGCGGAAGATCACCTCCTCAAACAGAGGAGCCAGCACCACCGCCGTCATCGCCAGCAGAGACAGCGCCAGCGGATCACGACTCTCCAGCACCAGTTCCAACAGGGGATTGCTGCCCCCTGGATCGCCAAAGAGCCGCACCAGCAACCAGCCGGTCAAGATGACGAAGGGGGTGACCATGAACCATCCCAAAAGAGCGGTGACAAAGGCTCCCGGCAGCGGCTGCCATCGCCATTGCAACCACCCCCCTTCTGGAATCGTCTCCTGGGGCAGGCTGGCCAGTTGTCGACGCAGGATCAGAAGACTGGGCAAGGCCATCACGCTGTAGTTGATGACCACGCCCACCGCTTCCCGGCGGGGGCTGTCCAAAGCAGCGGTCAGCCTGGAGACCAGGGGCAGGGCCAGCAGCGGAACACCAACGGCACTGATCACGACAAAGCCGCCTGCGACCAGCAGCGCCATGTCCAGCAGAGTGAGATTGGGACCCATCAGATCCGGCCAGCTCGCACGCCGACCACGCCAGATCCGCCATCCCTGGATCAGCAACAGAGTTGTTCCAGTAATGGCTGCGACCATCGGCAGCAAGGCACTCACGGACAAACGCAGGGCCGCCCCCCGTGCCACGGCCGGATTGATGCAATCGCCCTGGAGGCCACCTCGGGCTTCGCAGAGCAGTTGCTTCAACAGTGGATCGTCAGCTGGCGCGATCTCAGGAAGCGAGTCCACCTCGTTTTGCAGCAGCGCCAACAGCTGGGCCTGACGCTGGGACCGATCCGTCGCGGGGATTTGCTCCAGAGAGCCCAGCAGCATGGTGCGCGGGTCCTCGCTCCCCAGCAGTGCGGAACCAATCGCGTGCGGCAGAGCCGGTTCGGCCAGCAGCTGCACTTCCTGCTGCTGAAGATTGAGACTCGGCGCCACGGAAGGCCGGGAGAGGCTGTTCACCAGACCCGACGTCCAGATCAAGGCAGCCAGCAGCAGGGACAGGGCCCCCAGCAGCACTTTCCAAGAGGGAACAGGGGCCTGGCGGTGGGAGCTGGGGGACACCAGGTGGGCTCGACTACACCCGATTGTCCCTCTGAAGGGCTCGCCCCATACGATGGCCGCGCCTTGATGCCGAACGGTGACCCTCCGCCTACTCCTGGTCCGCCACGGTCTGAGCAGTTTCAACAAGGAACGTCGCATCCAGGGTCGCGACGACCTGTCCAACTTGAGCGCGGAGGGACACGACCAGGCCCGCCGGCTCGGCGCCAGCCTGGCGGAGGTGTCCTTCGACGCGATCTACAGCTCCCGACTGCAACGGGCGGCATCCACCACAGCCTCCCTGCTGGAGGGACGCGGCGGATCAGCTCCGACACCGGTGTTCGATGACGGACTGCTGGAGGTCGATCTTGAACCCTGG
>CAJWIC010000175.1 GCA_913040905.1 uncultured Synechococcus sp.
CAGGCAGCCAGGCAGCAGCGAAATCTCCAGTCATGTCGAGGCCAAAAGCTTCGCCGCTACTGTAGAGAGCACTTATCTGACGGTCTCTTTCAGGCCGCAACGGCGACATAAAAGTTCAATCCGCATGCAGAACGTTCTCGTCCCCGGTGCTGTCGTTCTTCTGACGGTGGTCCTTTGGCTGCGCCGCAAGCCGGTCAAGCCCATGCTCAGCAGCACCGACACCAGCACGGTGGCCCAGCTGAATCGGGCGCAGCTCGAGTTGGTGATCGAACCATCCAGCCCGCTCAGCACCGTTGAAGATCCTTTTGCGGATTGGACGCCTCCTCAAACAGAGCAGGACCGGCTGGGGTTGCAGCAGCGGCTGCGGGAGCGCATGGCATCGGGGCCGGCCCAACGGCTGGAGGCTGTGCGGGAGGCAGCCCTGTGGGGACATCGTTCCGTTCTGCCTTTGCTCAAACGTGCCTTGCGGGACAGCGATGCCCGGGTCGTGGAAGCTGCGGCCCTGGCCATCGAGCCCTTCCGTGGGACACCCCGCCGAGAATCTGCTCAGACGGTCCGCCCGCCCCGCAACGTTGCGCGGATGCGGTAGATCGGCCGTCCCTGACTTTCGTGATACGTACGGATCAGCAGTTCACCCAGCAGTCCGAAGCAGAACAGCTGGATTCCCGCTAGCCCCAGCACCACCGCCAGGGTGAGCAGGGGGCGATTGCCGATGTCTCCTCCCATCAGCTTCACCGCCAGGAGGTAGGTACTGGCCAGCAGACTTCCGAGCATGGCGATGAGCCCCCCGAAGCCGAAGACGTACATCGGACGGGTGAGGAAGCGCTTCATGAACCACACCGTCAGCAGGTCCATCAGCACCCGGAAGGTGCGGTCGATGCCGTATTTGCTGCTCCCGTACTGGCGGGCCCGATGGTTCACTTTCACCTCGGTGATCCGGGCCCCCTCGATGAAGGCAAGTGCCGGCAGGAAGCGATGCAGTTCGCCGTAGAGGCGCATGTCTGCCAGCACCTCCCGTCGGTAGGCCTTGAGGGAGCAGCCGTAGTCGTGCAGCTTCACGCCGGTGACGCGTCCGATCAGACGGTTGGCGATTCGGGAGGGTAGTTTGCGTTGAAGAGCCGCGTCCTGGCGCTGATGGCGCCAGCCACTCACCAGGTCATAGCCCTCCCGCAGCTTGGCCAGCAGCATCGGTATGTCGGCGGGGTCGTTCTGCAGGTCGCCATCGAGGCTCACGATCACGGCGCCTTGGGCGACATCAAACCCAGCGGCCATCGCTGCTGTCTGGCCGTAGTTCTTGCGCAGCAGCACCGCCACCAGTTCAGGAACCTCGTGGCTGAGCTGCTCGAGCACCTCAGCCGTCCGGTCGCTCGACCCGTCATTGACCAGCACCAGCTCGAAGCGTTCATCGCTGGGTCGCAGAGCCTGAAGCAACTGCTCCAGCAGATGGGGCAGGCTTTCCTCCTCGTTGTAAAGGGGCACCACCACGGACAGGTCCAGGGGTGTGCTCATGCCGCAGGGTCTGCTGATCGCTGCAACCTAAGCCGACCCGCCCCAGGGTTCAGCTCAGAGGTGTGCCGTCGTGGCAACGCATCACGCGACCTGCTCCCCTTAGCTCCGCCCGATAGTGGTTGGCGACGGGATGGGGATCCGCAAGGTGAAGACTGTCGACCCCGATTCCATTGCGACCGTGCTCCCGGCCTGAACTGTGGCGGTAGAACCCACCGCCCAGATGGATCCCCACATGGGTGCAACGCCGCTTTGACCCGAAGAAGATCAGATCTCCTGGTTGCAGCAGCTGCAGTTGCCCTACCTGAACCGCCACGGGCTGGCAGAAACGCTCCTGTTGATAGGCGTCTCGGGGAATCCAGATGTCCTGGCTGGCAAAGGCCAGTTGCACCAGCCCTGAGCAATCCATGTTCGGTTCGGTGGTGCCGCCCCAGAGGTAGTTGTTGGGCTGCTGCTGGGCCCGTTGGCTCCAGGCCAGCACCGCCGGTAGTCGCCGCTGAATGTCTGTTGCCGGAAGCAAGGTCGGTTGCCAGACAGCCCGTTGCTCCGCTCGCCCGATGAGGGCATCGCGATCCATCCAGCAGCGGTAGCCGTCCTCCAGCAGCTGCACCAACAGTCGATCTCCCCTCCGCTCCAGCAAGCGGATGCTGCGACCATGGCGCCCCTGGGTTGTCAGGTTGTCGCCGGTGGGGCGCCCATAACCATTGACGTTGCTCAGGAGGGTCCACTGCGTTCCCGGCTTGATCAGGTCAGGAGCCAGCAGTGTGTTTAACGTCGCCATGACCCGTCGCTGTCGCCATGGCGTTCTACCGCCCCGATCCCGCCATGGCTTCGTATCTCGAGTCGGTACTGGATCAGCTGGATGCTGAAGGGCGTCCCGGGCTGCGCAACAGCCTCTCGCTCACGTGGGTGCGCTATCGCGACGTCAGTCCCGAGGCCGGTCAGGGGCACGGCGCAGCCTGGAATGAGGATCGCTGCGTTTACCCCGCCAGCGTTGTGAAGCTGATCTACGCCGTGGCGGTCGAACGCTGGCAGCAGCGGGATCTGATCCCTGACAGTGACGAACTCCAGCGTGCCCTGCGCGACATGATCGCGGACTCGAGCAATGACGCCACGGGATTGGTGGTGGATCTGCTCACCGGCACCACCAGTGGCCCCGCTTTGCAAGGGGAGCGCTGGGAGCAATGGCAGCGCCAGCGCCGGCTGGTGAATGACTGGTTGGCCACTTTGGAATGGCCGGAGCTTGATGGCGTGAACTGCTGCCAGAAGACCTGGGGAGACGGCCCCTATGGACGGGAGAAGCATTTTTACGGCGCAGACAATGGCAATCGCAATGCCCTGAGCACCGCTTCCACGGCCAGGATGTTGGAGGCGGTGATGACCGGCGCTGTCGTGTCACCCCCCGCCTGCCGCCGTTTGCGGGACCTGCTCAGTCGTTCCCTGGACCCCGACCAACGTCGAGCTGATCCGGAGAACCAGGTGGACGGATTTCTTGGAGAAGGGGTACCCGCTGAGACACGTCTTTGGAGCAAGGCGGGGTGGATGAGCCAGGCTCGCCATGACGCCGCCTGGTGGCAGCTGCCGGATGCTCCCCCCACGTTGGTGGTGGTCTTCGGCAATGGCAGTGATCGCTCTCAGGATGAACAGCTTCTGCCCGAAATCGCACGGGCCTTATGCGATTTCAAGCCTTCCGAAGAGGGCTGAAACCGCGGATCTGGACCGGAACGGAGAGGGAGGGATTCGAACCCTCGACAGAAGTTGCCTCCTGTAACTCC
>CAJWIC010000176.1 GCA_913040905.1 uncultured Synechococcus sp.
CACCTGAACGATGACCGAGCTTCTGTCCCAACTCCCTTCGCTTCAGGCCTTTCTGTTGCTGGCAGCGATCTTGTTCTGCATCGGTGTCTGGGGTTTGATCAACAGCCGCAATGCCGTGCGTGTGTTGATGAGCATCGAGCTAATGCTCAATGCCGTGAACATCAATCTGATGGCGTTTTCGTCCTATGTGGATGGTGATCTGATCCGGGGTCAGGTATTCACCGTTTTTGTCATCACCGTGGCTGCTGCTGAGGCCGCTGTGGGTTTGGCCATCCTGCTGTCGCTTTATCGCAACAGGGTTACCGTCGACATGGAACAGTTCAATCTGCTCCGTTGGTAACCATCCACAGGGGCCATGCGTCTCGATCGGGTCTGGGTGATCTATCGGGCTGACAGCCAGCCTGCTCAGCGTGAAGCCCGTCAATGCGCCAGGGAGCTGAAGGCTTTCGGGGCTGATGTGACCACGGCCATGTCCGGGGCCCGGGTCAACCCATTTCCTGGTCTTCTGGCCACCCAGGAGCAACTGCCTGATCTGGCGGTGGTCCTCGGCGGCGATGGCACGGTTCTCGGTGCGGCCCGCCACCTGGCGGTCCACGACATCCCCATCCTCAGCATCAATGTGGGGGGCCATCTCGGTTTCCTCACCCATGATCGCCGTGTTCTGCGGGGTGATGAAATCTGGCAGCGGCTGGTCAACGACCAGTACGCCATGGAGCGGCGGATGATGTTGCAGGCCATGGTGGATCGCCGCAGCGCTGAGGAACGGGCGAATGCACCGACGCCTTTACAGCAGCCCGATCTTGAAGACGATGAAGAGCATCACTGGGCTCTCAACGACTTCTACCTGCGCGCGTATCGCGACGAGATTTCACCCACCTGCACCCTTGAACTGGAAATCGATGGGGAAGTGGTGGACCAGATCCGCGGCGATGGATTGATCCTTTCCACACCCACCGGTTCCACGGGCTATGCCCTGGCCGCAGGAGGACCGATCCTGCATCCGGGCATCGATGCCATCGTGGTGGCTCCGATCTGCCCGATGAGCCTGTCCAGCCGCACGGTGGTGGTGCCACCGCGGGCGCGGCTGGTGATCTGGCCCCTGGGGGCCGGGGATCACCGGATCAAACTGTGGAAAGACGGCGTTGGTTGCGCGGTGCTGGAGCCGGGTGAATGCTGTGTGGTGCAACAGGCCCGTCACCACGCCCAGATGGTGCAGCTGAACCAGAGCCCTTCGTATTACCGCACCGTGGCCTCCAAGCTGCATTGGGCTGGAAGCCTGACGGCAGCCGTCCCGTCAGATAACTAAGCCTGGATTGATCTGCTTATCTTGAAGAATGATGGTTTGGTTTCACGATTGGAGTTGAATGGAGTCATTCAGTCTTTGCGACTTGTCAAAAATTGGTCACTTAAGCGACTGCAGGTGTTTCAACATTGTGTCGGCATCTGATACACAGAGCGGGTCATCAGGGGACGAGTCGTTGATGCCATCTTCGACGAAGGCTTTTTCGATGACCAGGCCATTGAGAAGTAATGAATAGCGCCAGGAACGCCATCCCATTCCAAATGCGGAGCGATCGACAAGCATCCCCATCCGGCGGGTGAATTCAGCGTTGCCATCGGGAAGGAGGTGAACTTGGTTGACGCCTACTTTTTTGCCCCACTGAAACATGACGAACGCATCGTTGACTGAGATGCAAACGATCTGATCAATTCCCAGCGATTTAAATTGATCTGATAAGGCCTCATAGCGTGGAAAATGTTGATCGGTGCATGTGGGGGAAAATGCTGCTGGTAGAGAGAAGAGGATGCTGCGCTTGCCTTCGAAGATGTCTCGCGTTGACCTGTCCTGCCAGCGGAAAGGATTGTCGCCAGGGATTGATGCATCTCGGACACGGGTGTGAAAGATGATTTCTGGAATTTGGTCAAGCAGCATGGCGGTCAACGCTTTCTTCTGATCCTAGAGCTGCTGGCTTTGCGGCGCTATATCAATAGCTTGCTTCAGAAAGATTGAGTGAATGGTTGTTAATTGTCGGTGTTGATGTTGTGTTGATCAAGTTTTGCGGCTGTTTCGGCTGTCAAACGATTGTTCTGCCCATGGTTTCTGGCAAGGGGTAAGTCTGCGAGCCATAGTTTTGTTCGGCGCCATGCTGAGCCCTCGATGGCCATTGAAATCGAACGACGTTTCCTTGTGACTGCTGAGGGTTGGCGATCTCTGGCTGGAGCACCCCAGTCGTTGCGCCAGGGCTACCTGGCTGCCAGCGCCGACGGCGTGACGGTGCGCATCCGTCTGCGTGGGGCTGAAGCCGCCTGGCTGACTCTCAAGGCGGCCGCCGATGCTGTTGGGCTGGTGCGCCATGAATTCGAGTACGCCATTCCGGTTGCGGATGCCGAGTTGCTGTGGACCCTGGCTCCCCATCGTGTGGAGAAGACCCGCTACCAACTCTCTTTGGCTGGCGGGGACTGGGTCGTGGATCAGTTCGCCGGTCGCAATGGTCCGTTGCTGCTGGCGGAGGTGGAGCTGCCCTCCGTGCAAGTGCCTGTTGAGATTCCCCCCTGGTGCGGGCGTGAGATCACCGGAGACGGCCGCTGGTCCAATGCAGCCCTGGCCCAGCGGCCCCTTCAGGACTGGTCCGAGACGGAGCGCCAGGCCTTCGGCTACGCCTGAGCCAGCGTGGATCTTTCTTTTGATTTCCTTTAGATTTACCGGGAACGACGTCTCGCCGATGCTGGGCCTCTACGACCGGGACGGAATGCTCCGCTTTGTCGGTTCCAGCTTGGAGGCCTGCGTCGAATACGCCGCGTTGTTCAAGATTCAGCTCTCCCCCAGTTCACTGCAGGATCTCCCCGAGCCGGCTCAGCCGGGGGTGATCATTCGGGGCCGTCGGCATCTGGAAGGGCACAGCAGTTGAAGCCATCCCGGCAGATCTTGCCGTTGTCCATCGCCCAGTTCAGCAGTGCCACACGGTTTTTCGAGCCGGTCTTGGTGAACACGTTGCTGACGTGGTTATCGACCGTTCGCTTGCTGATGGTGAGCCGATCGGCAATTTCCTGATTGGTGAGCCCCTCGGCCACCAATTCGATGATCTCGATCTCCCGTGCCGAGAGGGAAATGTTGAGGGGATCGCTTGGGTCGCCGGTGGTCATGGGCCTCAACCCCCCTTTGAGCCCATGTTAATCCCGTCGGACGATCTGATCCTGCATAGTGGGCCCCTATTGGCAGTTCAGGGTTTGACGACGGCGCTCCAACGCGCGATTGCGTCCGGTCAGCAGGTGAT
>CAJWIC010000177.1 GCA_913040905.1 uncultured Synechococcus sp.
AAAAAATCAGCAGACAAAATCACCAACTTCAACCCCTCAACCGACACCCTAGAGATCGATACCGATAGTTTCGGCATCAATAGCTCTGCCACCTTTGCTACTGGCAAAAACAAGAAGGCAGTCAAGAAAAAACTTATCAAGCAGGAATTCGACTTTCTCTACGACGAGAAGAAGGGCGGGCTCTACTTCAACGAGAATGGCTCAGACAAAGGCTTTGGTGATGGTGGCATCATTGCCATCCTTAAAGGAGCTCCTGAGTTGACTTCAGGCAACTTGGAGTTCATCTGAGACGCTAAGGCACCTCTCTTCACCAATCCAACGCAAATCAACCGTCAAAAGATCCACTGAGGGGATGCCTTGGAGAGGACCTGAACAGCGCTGAAAATGTCAAGCCCATGAACTATCGGGAAACCAGTCGACTTGCCAATCGCGCCCGGACGGCGATCAGCGCAAAAGACTGGGAGATGCTTCGCTACAGCGGCAATCGTTTTGAACGTGCCCGCTATTACCGAGAAGCCTGGAAAGTCCTCGCTGCCTGTGTCGAAGGCCAGGCAGCAGTGGATCGACCCACCTGGACGGGACCATTCCGATCCTGTGCCAGCTTGCTGGTCCTTCCTCGTTCCAGAGACCTTGGCGACGAGCTGCGGGTGATCCGGTTCGTCGCCCATGCAGCCCGCGACGTCGAACAGGTCACAGCGCTGGTGGAAAGACGACTGATCCCGCTGCTGTCGCGCAGCTTCCCGCAGGTGCAGTTCATCGACCGGAGCACGGATCTTGATCTGAACAGCTTCAGCCACGTGGCGGCCCAGGAACGGCTGGCTTATTGGTATGGACACGACGATGAAGCCATCGCCGCCTCCTTCCTCCCCCTGATCCCACCACCCAGCGAAGCGGAACCCAGAGGCATCGGACTCTCCTGGTACTCCCGTGCGCTGGGCAAGGCCCTGCCCTCGCTGGAAGACTGGGGTGCAGTGCTCACCGATTGGGAGGGGCGCTTGCAATCGCTGCAATACCGAGAGCAGGACGCCGGTTTTCGCAATCTCTGTGCCCTCGCAGCACGACCGATCAAAACAAGCCGCAGCATCAACCAGATTGAAAGCCTCGACGACTTCGCCCACCAGATCGCCGGTCTGCGGGGTGTGCTGACCATCAGCAACACCACGGCCCACATGGCCGGTGCCCTCGGCATCCCCTGCGTGGTGGTGCTGGACAACGGCATCGTCACCACCTGGCCCTACGCGAGCAGCACGGCTGAACATCATCGGGTCGGCCCTGCGACTGCTCGATTTCAACGGCATCGACGGTGACTATGTCGAGTTCGGCTGCTTCCGAGCCGAGACCCTGCCCCTGGCCCACCGCATCAACCAAACACTGCCGATGCAGCGGCATCTCTGGGCCATCGACAGTTTTCAGGGCATCCCTGCTGCCCAGGGCTTTCGCGACCTGCATCCCCGCTGGAGCGAAGGGCGCAAATTCACATCCGCTGCTGCGTTTCAACGCCGTTGCCGCCGCCATGGCGTGCCGGAGTCGGCCATGACCACGGTCGTCTGCCCGTATCCGGAGCTGAACGCTTTGGCGAGTGATCAACGGCCCGACAACATCGCCCTGGTGTACGTGAACTGCTACCTCCACAGCCAGGTCATGCATGTCCTGGAGCTGCTGCGCCCCCGCCTGAAGCAGGGGATGCTGATCATCTTCGACAACTATTTCGCCTGTTCCCGCTTCCATCAATCCGGTGACCGGGCGGCCTTCGAGCAATTTCAGCGCAGCACGGATGCCTTTCACTTCTGCCGCTATCAGACCTTTGGCTTCGCCGGCTGTTCCTTCATCACCGAGGAACACTTCGCCTAATGCTGCGTGCGATGCTTTCGCCCGATTGAGCGACGGCTGTGCGGAAGAAACTGCTGCGCTGGGCCCCCTGGAACTACCGCTTCTGGCGTGAGATCGCCCGCTGGTGCTACGAGCGTTCTCTCCACAACCCGCCGGTGGTGCCAGCCCAGGATCACTTCCCGGCCAGCGCTGAACTGCACCGCAACTTTGCTGCGATTCGCCAGGAAACCCTGGAGGTGGCGCTCTCCGGTCGCCTGCCGGCGAATCACGAGATCATGGAACAGCAGCGCACGCTTTACGAATTCGATCGCAAGGTGTGGGGCATGTTGCCGCTGCGGGGCTATGGCTATGACTACCCAGCCAATCAGGCCTTGATCCCGAGCCTGAGGAGCTTTCTCAGCCGCCATCGCGATGTGGTCTCCGCGGCGGTGAGCCTGTTCCCACCGGGAAAAGTGCTGCGGCCCCACAAAGGTCCGTTCAAAGGGGTCTGGCGATTCCACCTCCCTCTGTACGTGACGAATCTGGGGGATGGACGCAGCTCCTGCGAACTGCAGATCGATGGGGAGACCTACTACCTGCAGGAGGGGGATGGCTTTCTCTGGGACGACACCTTCCTGCATTCGGCCGTGAACCGATCGGACCAGCCGAGGGTGGTGCTGCTGTTTGACGTGTTCCGCCGTGACCAACCGTTCTGGCTGGTGGTGATGAGCTGGATCTTTCTCGGGATCGCCCAGCTGTGGCAACGTCTGCAGAACATGCGGCAACGCGCCCTGCTGCGATCGGCGGCTTCGTAGCCTCCAGGGAGAGCGGAGACTCCATGGGCAGCAGCTTCGGCGATCTGTTTCGGATCAGCACCTTCGGTGAGTCCCACGGTGGTGGGGTGGGCGTGATCGTGGAGGGTTGCCCTCCACGCCTCGATCTGGATGTTGAGGCGATCCAGGCGGAGCTGGACCGTCGACGGCCGGGCCAGAGCCACATCACCACACCCCGCAAGGAAGCCGATCAGGTGGAGGTGCTCAGCGGGCTTCTCGATGGTCAAACCACCCTGGGAACGCCGATCGCGATGCTGGTGCGCAACAAGGACCAGCGCCCCGGCGACTACAAGGACATGGCCGTGGCCTTCCGGCCTTCCCACGCCGATGCCACCTATCAGGTGAAGTACGGCGTCCAGGCCCGCAGCGGTGGCGGGCGGGCCTCAGCCCGGGAAACGATCGGGCGCGTGGCCGCCGGTGCCATCGCCAAGCAGCTGCTGGCCAAGGCCGCAGGCACGGAAGTGCTGGCCTGGGTCAAACGCATCCACACCATCGAGGCGACAGTGGATCCCCAGGCGGTGACGCTGGAGGCGATCGAAAGCAACATTGTCCGTTGCCCGGACGCGTCCACAGCTGCTCAGATG
>CAJWIC010000178.1 GCA_913040905.1 uncultured Synechococcus sp.
TTGTTTGCGCTGAGCTTTTTTTGTTCTAGCTCTGTGCTGCTGAGGGGTCAAGTCAACTCAGTTAATTTTCATTGGGGCTAACCGCTTTCTTTGTCCCCGTAGCTGCTGAGCTTGTCTCTGTTGCTGCGGAGTTGGTCGCCGGCCTTCGCTTCTTGCGCCCGTGCCTTAGGCTCGTCCTGCGTCTTGTGGGTCGCATTTGCTTGGTCGTCGTCTTCTGGCCTCCGCTGCCTGTTTGCTTGCCTGGGTCGCTCCCGCCGTCGCGGTTTCGTTTTCAGCTCAGACGGACCGTTTGATCGACCGGCTTCAGCAGCTTGGTGTTGTCATCGATCGCCTTGAGCGTTGTGGCCCCGGGGCCGAGCGCGCTGCCTACAACATGGGCGTCAACCGACTTTGTCTGTCCCATGGTCTGCGCGATGAGCCAGGACTTCAATTGGATGTGTTGACCCATGAAGCCATCCATGTGGTTCAGGACTGTCTGGATGGTTTGGATACACCTTCTTCGTCCACCATCAGCCTGATGTTGCAGTCGCAGGGTGGCTTCAGCCGCGTTCAGGTCGATAAGTTTTTAGCCCACCATCTCGACCCGTCCACAGCGGATCATGTGCTGCAGGTGACCCAGTCCCTGGGGCCGTTGCAGCGACGCCGCGAAGTTGAGGCCTACGCCCTTCAGGGGCATGCCGGCATGGTCGAATCCTTGCTGGCCAGGCATTGCTGAAGCTGCTTCAGGCATCACGTTTTGGCCTGAGCTGTTCAGCTGATTACCATCGCTAACCTTGCTTCATCTCCCGGAGCCATCGGATGAAGCGCCACTGGCTTGTGATGCTTTTGCTGGCTCCGATGCTGTTGTTTGATCTGCCCTCGTTGGCTCGATCGTTCTTTGATCGTCCTCCAACACGGGTGAGGATTCATAACCCTGAGGCGACAGAAGGATTGCGCAATCGCACCACAATCACTGTTGTTGTTCCTGAGGATGCAGGCAATGCTTTGGGATCAATTGTGTTGCGGCAACTGCCCAATATTGATCAGTGGAATTGGGGCCGCCCGGAACCTCAGGTTTATTTCGGCGACTACTCACTGCGTAGGAAAGGATCCAACGGTTTGGCTTCTGCTGTTGTCTCCGACTCGGGCGCGGTGATAAGCATCCGGCTCACCCCAGCAGTGCGGCCGGGGCAAACCGTGAATGTTGTCTTCCGCGGCTTCAATCCCGAGTCCAGCATTTATCAATGGTCCACCGAACTGCTGGCGGACGGTGAGGAGCCTGTGCGTTATGCGGGCCCCACCCTTCGCTTGAGCGTTTACGAGAAGGACCCTTTTCGTTGAATCTGAGCTCTTAAAGCATGTTGGGGTAGGCATTGAACACACCCCAGACGACCAGGGCTGTGATCGAGGCAAAGACCACGGCGGTCCACGCCGCAAGATCGGCATTGGTGCTGGACCCCTGCAGAAGCTGAAGAAGGCGTGCCATCAGAAGGAATGCAAGCCCTTCGGTTCTGGCTCAGGTGACTGGCAAATTCCAGCCTTGTTTGCGACTCCTCATACGTCCAGGAGATCACTCAGGTTCACGTCGTTACGCCTCAGAAGCGCGAAGGTTGTGCCGGCGTTGCCGCGGCAGACGCGCAGCTGGTCATCCAGCACGGTGATGTCAAGCCAGGCCGGGGTGCTCTGCTGAACCTGGCGCATCCAGCTCAACTGCTGATGGTTTGCTCGGGCGGGCCCCATCCAGCCTCCCCGTCGAAAGCGCACGTCCACGCGCTGGCTTCCCGCAATCTGCAGTTCAGCCTGCACGCCGATGCCCCCCAGGGCCGCGAAAGGTGGCCGCAGCCGCAGCAGATTGCAGCCGCGTCCTCGTTCCGGATCCAGGGCTTGCAGGTTCTCCAGCCCCGCGGTCTGTTTGAGCCAGGGTTGCTGGGAGCTGCTCCAGCGCAATTCCCACACCCCCCGCAGCAAGCCTGCTGAGCTGCTGAGGTCGGCGGGCTGCCCCTGTTCCAGCCGGTTGATCCGTTCCTGCAGGCTGGGATCGCTGGGCTTCTCCCGAAGCAGTTGCACCAGTTGGTTGCGGTGATGCCCCACGGGATAGCTGGGTCGGCTCCAGCCGTTCTAGTGGTATTCGCCGGGGTGCTGAATTTTGGTGACGCTCACGCCCGAGGAGCTCTTGCCCGAGAACCGCAGCAGCTCGTCTCCAGAGACTTCGTAGCCCAGCTCTTGGGCGATCAAGGCCGCTGCATCGGCGCTCACGGCCTGCTGCACCTGCTGCTTCAAGGCGGGATCCCGGGCGATGTGAGCAAAAAATTGCCGGAGTTGGTCCGTGCTCATGCGGCTGAGGGTCTCCTGCAGATTCTGACGGGTTTGCTCTTGCCCCTGGCCTGTTGACTGGTGCAGAGACGAGGACGGATCGAATGACACAACTGGCGGTGTCAGGTGCCTCCGGCAAAACCGGATGGCGGGTGGTGGACGAGGCACTCAAGCGCGGTCAATCGGTCCGCGCGATCGTTCGACCCGCTTCCGTGTTGCCCCCTGCCTTGGCGCAGGCCGAGCAGGAGGGGCGGCTCGAGGTGCATCGGTTGGAGCTGGACACGGCCGAAGCCTTGCTCCATGCGCTGCAGGGCTGCGCGGCCTTGGTGATCGCCACCGGTGCTCGTCCGTCGATCAACCTGGCGGGGCCCTTGCAGGTGGATGCCTGGGGGGTGCAGGCCCAGGTGCAGGCTTGCCGATCCCTTGGGGTGCGGCGTGTGCTGCTGGTGAGCTCCCTTTGCGCCGGCCGTTGGCTGCATCCCCTCAACCTGTTCGGCCTGATCCTGGTCTGGAAGCGGGTGGGTGAGCGCTGCCTGGAGCGGAGCGGTCTGGATTGGACCGTGATCCGGCCAGGAGGCCTCAGCGAAGACGATGGCCGCAGCACCAACGAAGGTGTGCTGGTGACGGCGGCGGATCAACAGCAGAGCAACAGCATTCCGCGGCGCCTTGTGGCGCAGGTGTGCCTCGATGCTCTGGAGCAGCCGCGGGCCTGTGGTCGCATCCTGGAAATCACCAGCTCTCCGCACCAGCCCCAGCAGCCGCTGGACCAGTGGCTGGATCAGCTCGGTTGAACCAGGTCGGGAGCTACTCCCAGGCCCAGGTGCTGCTGGGCCGGCCTGTGCTGGCCAGGAAGCGTTCGCTGTCGGGGCGAATCAAATCAAT
>CAJWIC010000179.1 GCA_913040905.1 uncultured Synechococcus sp.
CGCACATGGGGAATCGCAGACCGCGAGAAATACAGAGCCCGCCCGTCATGGGCCAGCAGGGTCTTGACCACATTGGGGTTGTGCACCGTCTCCGGTTTCAAGCGATAGACCGGCGTCACGACCGCCGGCACGGGATCCAGCCGCCGGAACTCGTCAACCATCGCGTCGATCACCGCCGGATCGATGAACGGCTGATCACCCTGGACGTTGATCACCGCAGTCTGTTCGGCCACCGCCTGGCCCTCCTTCGAGGCCAGAGCCATCAGCTGATCCGCCACCGACGCGATGCGCTCACTGCCGGAGCTGCAGGAGGCGGCGGTCATCAGAACGGGAAAACCCCATCCCTCAGCCAGCTGCTGCAGCTGCGGGCTGTCGGTGCAGAGCACCACCGCCTGCACAGTGGACGATTCGCGGCAACGCTCCAGCACCCGTTGAATCATCGGTTTTCCGCCGATGTCAGCCAGGACTTTGTTCGGCAGCCGCGAGGATTGCAAACGGGCCGGAACGGCCACCAACGCCTGTTGAATCGCCATCAGTCCCAGAGCTTCATCGCATCATCCCTGGCACTGAACCACTCCGCCGCCAACGGCCCACCCATGGTCCTTTGTTCCCGGAACCAGGGGCCGCCGAGGGTCCAGTGCAGCATCGGGGGACCATCCAGGGGTTCAGGTGGGGTCTGAACATCCACCAGATGGTTCCACCCCCCCTGAATGGCGCCGATCTCATGGTCGCCCTCGAGCCAATGGAAGCGGTGCAACTCCAGTCCCGTCGCCGAGTTGACGTAATCCACCGTGAGCCTGGTGCAACGGCTGCAGTTGAGCAGCATCAACGAACTCCAGTTCTTCTTGGGGTAGGCGCTCTGCACCTCGCCGAGGAACTTCACCGTTTCACCCGGCACATGCTCGTGCTGCACACACATCGCGCCATAGGTCTCGTCGCGCTGATCCCACAGCTGCTTGATGTCGGCGCGGCAGAGCATGTCGCAATCCATGAATAACGCCCAGCCCTGATACCCCATCAGATGGGGCACAAGAAAACGGGTGAACGAGAACGCTGTGCTCTGCTTGGGATCGCGGGGGCGCCTGTAAAGCCCCTGGGCCTCCAGTTGCGGTGTGACCAACGGGGTGATCGCCAGAGGCACGCTGCTGTGCTGGTACAGGCTGTCGATCAGCACATTGGTGGCCGCCCGTTCCCGCGGGTCGTAGCCGATGAAAATCGGGATCGGCGAGGGAACGGTCGACACGGGCCGGAAGTGGCTGGAGGGGAGGTTAATCGCAAGGCCACGTGTCACCGAGCAAGCCATTGCTGTAGACGAGCCGGCGGTTGAGATGGGCAACCGGAGTCAGCAAGGGAGCCATCCGCAGCGAGAGTGCGGATGAGGCCATCCAGGCGGCGTCATAGCGGATGGCTTCGCTTTGACCGGGCTCAAACCGCATGCGATTGCCCGAAACGATGTGGCTGGTGGAATGCATCCCCGGCTGCAGCATCGCGGCGTCAAAGTCGAGATCCAACCAACGGCACAGCCGCCGCAATGCCTGCTCCGGCGCCAAAGCCAGTTCCTCATAACCCAGCCGAAACACAGGATGACCACTGGCGGCCAGCCGCTGATCCAGGCGACGGTTGACCCGCCACCAACGCAGCAACGAGCGCCAGCCCACCCCGCGGCCGCGGCCATGGCGCTCCACACCCCGCCGCGATTCGGAGTGCACCCAGGAGCGCACGTCACGGGTGAGCTGAATCACCCGCAGCGGCCGCCCCAGAGCCTGCGCCTGCAGCAACTGCTCATCGGCCTGAAACGACTCCACCAGCCAACGGGGCGGTGCCGAGGACAAGGGCTGAACCAGTCGATTGAACTTCTCCGCCAAGGGGCGATCGTCATGCTCCGGCAGCCAGGCCAGCACCGGCCCCCAGACCGGGCAGTCCCCCGCCAGAGCACCACAGGTGCAGCGCCGCTCAAACCGCAACGCCCCTCGCAATTGCTGGGGGCCTTTGCGCTCTTCACCAGGCCCTGGTCGGTCGAGAACCCGCACCGCCTCCCCCAGGCCGATCACCTGCGGATGCGCTCCGAGCGCCAGATCAAGGATGGTGCTGCCGCTGTGACCGAGCCCGCGGATCAATAGGAGCCCTGGTTCAGCCATCGGCGGCGATCGGTTCGATCGGGGCCAGGCGCGGATCAAGGATCTTCGGCCCCATGCCGGCGAATTTCACCGCAATCGACACTTTTTCACCACTGCCGAAGGTGTGGGTGATCTCCCCAACGCCAAAACTGGCATGGGTAACGCGATCACCGACCTGCCAGCTGCGGCCAGGGGCTGGGCCTGCCTGGCGGCGACGCACGGCGTTGGCCGGAGCCGTTGATGGTTTCTCGCGATCCACTCGGGTGAGTCGCTCCAGACGCCGCTCCCGCCGCAGCGAGGCTCCACCGCTTTGGGGGATGTCCCCCTGAATCAGGGCTTCCGGCAACTCCGAAAGAAACACCGACGGCACCGCCGCTTCGCGCATCCCACCCCAGAGCCGCCGTTCGCTGGCATGGGAAATGAACAGGCGCTCCTTGGCGCGGGTGATCCCCACGTAACAGAGGCGGCGCTCCTCCTCCAGGGACGCCGGGTCATCCAGGGAGCGGTAACTGGGGAACAGTCCCTGCTCCAGACCCACCAGGCACACCACCGGGAACTCCAGGCCCTTGCTGCTGTGCAGCGTCATCAGGGTGACCCGATCCGCCGCGGTGTCCTTGCTGTCGGCGTCGCTCGATAACGCCGCGGTAGCCAGGAACCCCTCAAGATCCCCCTCCTCGTTCTCCTCCTGGTACTGGAGAGCGGCATTCACCAGTTCCTGCAGGTTGCGGCGCCGTTCCTCCGCCTCATCGGTGCCCTCCGTGATCAGTTCGCTGATGTAGCCGCTCTTCTCCATCACCTGCTGAATCAGCTCAGACGGGGCGACATCGCGACTGCGGGCCTGGAGATCATTCACCAGCTCACAGAACTGCAGCAAGCCCTTGGCTGAGCGGCCACCCAGTGAACGCACCGCTTCCGGGTCACTCACCACATCCCACAACGGAATCCCCAGCTGGTTGGCGGCATCGGTGAGCCGTTGAATCGTGGTCTTGCCGATTCCCCGTTTGGGCACATTGATCACCCGCAGCAG
>CAJWIC010000180.1 GCA_913040905.1 uncultured Synechococcus sp.
GCTTCAGAGCCGCCAGGGCGTTCCCTTTGCTGACATCGGCCCCGAGCAGGTGACACATGCGGTTGCCCCGCACAACAGCCAGCCCCTGGGCCGCCGCCAGGGCATCGAGGCGCGGCTGAATCGCCAGTGAAGGCGGCACAAACGGCACGCTGCAGCGCCGCCGTTGCGCCTGCTGTAACAAGGTGCCCGACAGCCCAAGCAGGTGTTCCCCCTCAGCGTCCGTGAGCTCATCGAGGGCCCGCAGAGGTTCGGCCAACTGCTCAGACAACTGCTGCAAGCGGGGTTTCAACTCAGACCAGCCGGGCCCCAGTGCTTCCTCCCAGGCCTCACCGGTTGCCGTTTCACCGTGAATGGCACCTCCGTTTTCGACGATGTAAGGATCCCGCAGCTGTGCGTCAGCACGGAAGCGCTCCACCTCCTCCGCCGTTTTGCTCGTGCAGGGAATCACAGGAACGCCCGCCCGTTGCAGAGAGCGCAGCACCGGCGCTGCCGGTGACCAGTCGTAGTGATGGTCCATCAGGGTGCCATCAAGGTCGGTGACCACCCACCAACGGCAGCTCTGGGGGTCGCTCATGCCTGAATCAGCCAATGCACGGCATAAGGTTCCAACTGAAGCTGAGAGCCATGGGTCTCGGAGGATCCGCTCAGACAATCGGCCCAAGCCAGACCGGAGCGTCCACCAAGACGCCCCAGGGCCAAGGTCAGCCGCGAGGCGGTGACGTTGTGAACCGCCACCAGGGTCTGGCCGCCGCCATGGCGACGCAGCATCACCAGATCAGAACGGCCGGCACTCAACACCTCCATGGCGGCATCAGGATGCAGGGCCGGCTGATCGCGACGCACCTGCAGGGCATGACCCAGCGCCGAGGTCACAGCGGTGGCATCGCTGTCGGGATCCTGAAGTCGCCGCTCCACTGCCTCCGCCTTGAACTGCGGACGGTTGAGATCCCTGCGCTGTCCGGAGCGACGGAACCGACCCAGGTCATTGGGTGTCGCCAGGAGGGCTGGCAGATAAAAGGCCGGAACCCCGGGCAACGCCAGCACCAGTAGCTGGGTCATCAGAAAACGCGCCCGCTGCAGATAGGCCGGATCGATTCCGCCATCGGCCATGGCACTCCACCAGCTGATGTTGATCTCGTAGGGGGCCTCCTCACCTGTGGTGAGGCGTCGGTGGCTGATCAGACCACCCCGCTGCTCGCAGGCGATCAACAGCTGCAGTCTGCGTTGGTCCGACATCAGCCCCTCGAGGGCCCGCAGACCGACGCCGTCATGGCAGGAGGTGAAGTTGAACAGGCCCGTCGCCTCCGGCAACGCGGGCCAACGGCTGAGCCAGCCGTTCAACAGATCAGCACGGCCACTGATGGCCGCCTCCAGCAACAAAGGCGGCAGCGGGAAGTTGTAGGCCAGATGAGCTTCACCACCACTCATCAGATACGAAAGATTCTCCTGTTCCGGAACGTTGGTCTCCGTGACCACCACCCCGGTTGAACAGCTGCGTTCCATCAGCTGCCGCAGCACTTCAACAATGCGATGGGCTTCAGGCAGGTGGATGCAGCCCGTCCCCGGTGTCTTCCAGATGAACCCCACCGCATCCAGACGAACCCAGCGCACCCCATGACGGAGCATCCGGTCCAGCAGCCGCGTGAAGCCGAGCAGCACCTCCGGACTGCGCCAATCGACATCAACCTGGTCGGGGCCAAACGTGGTCCATACCTGACGCGGACCGTCCGACCCACTCAACTGTGTGAACAGAGAGGAACTGCGCGGCCGCACCACCTGGTCCCAACAGGGATCGGGCGCGGCCTCCAGCACACAGGAGCGACCCGGTTCCTCATTGCGCAGGAACTGCCTGACCCAGGGGTGGGAAGCGGAGATGTGGTTCAGCACGAGATCTGCCATCAGCCGACGCCCCTTTGCGAGGTCCGCCAGATCGCCCCAGTCCCCGAAGCGCGGCTCGATCCGGTCGTGGCTGGCCACCGCAAAGCCGCCGTCACTGGTGGAGGTCAGAAACGGAAGAACATGAACGACCTCCGCGAAGGGACGTAGCCGGCTGTTCAACAAACGACGCAGGCTGCACAACGCCGGCACCCCCTGCTCAACCACCGTGTCGGCATAGGTGATCAGCACCGCATCTGCTCCTGTCCAGAGATCCGATGCGATGGACGAGTCGTCGTTTGCTGACGCATCACTCAGAATCTGCAGCAATTGCGACGACAGCAACGCGGCATCAACGGAAGACTTACCCGGGTAGAGGTTTCTCAACAGCCCCTGCAGCGTTTCGGCGCTCGAGGCCTGCATGTCGATTCTCCTGAACATCGCTCAGGTATGGGTCAAGACCTCATCCACTGTTGTCGCAATTAGCACCGCATGGATTTTCAGCAGAGCCTGATCACCACGGTTCATGACTACAGCCTGGGCAACCTTGATGCTGTTTCCTTCAATCGAGAACTGGGCGAACGGCCAACGACGCTGTTGATCCCCTGCCTGATGGAGGAGTTCAGCCGTCCAGCGCTGGCATTGATCCGCGACACCCTGGCGTCATTGAAAGGGCTCAATCGCCTCGTGATTGCTCTTGCAGCCCCCAGCGCCGAGGACGTGGCCCACGCCGAAGCCTTCTTCGCCGGCATGCCCTTCCCGGTTCAGGTGCACTGGACCAATGGCCCGGCGGTGAAGGAGCTGCTGGAATCCATGGGTGCCCTGGGACTCGAAGTCACGGGTCCCCCCGGCAAGGGCTGGGCGGTCTGGCAAGGACTTGGCGTGGCCTGTCAGGACGCTGAAGTGGTGGGCCTGTTTGATGCCGACATCCGCACCTTCGGCTCGGGGTATCCGGAGCGGATGTTGCGCCCACTGCTGGATCGCTCCCATGGCATTGCCTACGTGAAGGCCTTTTACAGCCGGCTTTCGCTTGAAACCCAGGCTCTTCAGGGTCGTGCCACCCGCCTGTTCGTCGGCCCCTTATTGGTCAGCCTCGAACAGATCTTCGGACCCCTGCCCTATCTGCGTTATCTGCAGTCCTTTCGCTATCCCCTGGCTGGTGAATTCGCCTTTACCAGCGATCTGGCCATGAATCTGCGCATTCCATCGGATTGGGGGCTGGAGATGGGGCTGCTGTCGGAGGTGTTCCGCCATGTCGCCACG
>CAJWIC010000181.1 GCA_913040905.1 uncultured Synechococcus sp.
CCGTCCTGGACGTAATACGTCGGCGTGATTTTTCCCACCGCTGAGAAAGCGGACTTACGTCCCTTCCACAACACCGCGCATTCCGTGGGGTCCTCAGCCCGTCGCAGGTGTCTCGCCCCGGCCTGACGGCAGAGCTGATCGGCCTGCTCAGCGGACGCATGCACCTCAGCGGCCTGACCATCGAGTTCGATCAGGAGAACGGCCGCGGCATCCCTCGGATACTCGTCGTATCCGAAGAAGTCATCGACGGCATTGATCGTGACGTTGTCCATGATCTCCATGCCAGCGGGCAGCAACCCAGCGGCGGTGATGGAGCGCACGGCTTCACCGGCTGCAGCCATCGTGGAGAAATCAGCCAGCAGCACGTTGACGCACTCCGGAGCGCGCAAAAGCCGCAGCGTGATGGCTGTGGCGATCCCCAGGGTGCCTTCACTGCCGATGAAGGCACCGCGCAGATCCAACTCCGGTGATTCCGCCAGACCGTTCCCGAGCTGCGTCACCGTGCCGTCGGGGAGCACCACTTCAAGGCCAAGAACGTGGTTACTGGTGACGCCGTACTTGAGGCAATGGACCCCTCCGGAGTTCTCGGCCACGTTTCCGCCGATGCTGCAGACCACCTGACTTGAGGGATCGGGCGCGTAATAAAAGCCATCTCCTGCGACGGCTCGGGTCACCCAGCTGTTGATCACTCCGGGTTGCACCGTGACCCGTTGGTTATCCAGGTCGACCTCCAGCACCTGGCGCATGCGGCTGGTGATGACCAGCAACGCCTCCTGATCCACCAGAGCACCCCCGGACAGCCCCGTCCCGCTGCCCCGGGCCACAAAAGGAATGCCGTGCTGATGACAACAGCGCAGCACATGCGAAACCTGCGCCGTGTCCTCAGGCAGCACCGCAAGCGGCGGTGTGTGACGGTCCATGGTCAAACCGTCACAGTCGTAACTCAGCAGTTCCTGACGTTTCTTCACCACGGCCCGCACCGGCAGGAACCGGCGGAGATCCCTCTCCAGCGCTGACCAGTCGTGGAACACGGCACTTTTCATTCAGGGTGAGGCTAAGCAGGCAACTGGGGGCGTTCGACACAGTCCGGACGGATCCGACCGTTCCTGGGTCAAGATGTTGCACGGTTTGCATCAGCCTCTTGGCGTCGGTTCCAGTGACAGCACCCGCGTTGAACACCAGCCGCTCCCAGGCCATCTTCGGCGCAGCTCAGGGGCTGATGCCCGGCGGCGTGAGCTCCCCGGTGCGGGCGTTCAAGTCGGTCGGCGGTCAGCCGATCGTGTTTGATCGGGTGAAAGGTCCCTACGCCTGGGACGTGGATGGGAACAAATACATCGATTACATCGGCAGTTGGGGGCCGGCCATCTGCGGCCATGCCCACCCCGAGGTGATCAGCGCTCTGCAGGAGGCCATCGAAAAGGGCACGAGCTTCGGTGCTCCCTGTGCCCTCGAGAACACCCTGGCCGAGATGGTGATCGACGCTGTTCCCAGCGTCGAGATGGTGCGCTTCGTCAACAGCGGCACCGAGGCCTGCATGGCGGTTCTTCGACTGATGCGCGCCTTCACCGGACGCGACAAGGTGATCAAGTTTGAAGGCTGCTATCACGGCCACGCCGACATGTTTCTGGTGAAGGCCGGATCCGGTGTGGCAACCCTCGGCCTGCCCGATTCCCCCGGAGTACCGCGCAGCACCACAGCCAACACCCTCACCGCTCCCTACAACGATCTGGAGGCGGTCAAGGCGCTGTTCGCCGAGAACCCGGATGCCATTGCCGGTGTCATTCTCGAACCGATCGTTGGCAACGCTGGATTCATTCAGCCCGAACCCGGCTTCCTGGAAGGTCTGCGGGAACTCACCAAGGAGCACGGCGCTCTGCTGGTGTTCGATGAGGTGATGACAGGGTTCCGCATCAGTTACGGCGGGGCACAGGCCCACTTCGGAGTCACGCCGGACCTGACCACGATGGGCAAGGTGATCGGTGGCGGTCTGCCGGTGGGCGCCTACGGCGGCCGCGCCGACATCATGGGGATGGTTTCCCCTGCGGGCCCGATGTACCAAGCCGGGACGCTGAGCGGCAATCCTCTGGCGATGACAGCCGGCATCAAAACGCTCGAACTGCTCAAACAGCCCGGCAGTTACGAGAAACTCACCGCGACCACCAAAAAACTGATCGCTGGGATCAAGGAGGCGGCCACAGCAGCTGGACTTCCCTTCACCGGTGGCAGTGTCAGTGCCATGTTCGGCTTCTTCCTCTGCGAAGGACCGGTGCGGAACTTCGAGGATGCCAAAGGCACCGATGCAGAGCGGTTCGGCAAACTGCATCGCGCCATGCTCGAGCGCGGTGTCTATCTGGCCCCGTCGGCCTTTGAAGCGGGCTTCACCTCCCTGGCCCACTCCGATGCAGACATTGAGGCCACCCTCAATGCCTTCCGCGAGAGCTTCGCGGAAGTGGCCTGATCCTGAATTGGTGCGCTGATGCCATTGCTCCTGGCAACAGCCGCAACACCTCCTCCCATGGTGTGCACCATTGAGACAGTCGAAAGCCGCTGGACCCCACGCGAGATTGCGGGGGTCCGCATGCTCAGGGGGCAGACCTTCACGGTGGCACTCACCCCCGAGGTCATGGTGACGCCGCGTTATGTGATCGACAGCCGGATCACCAGCCTGGCGGAGGAGTCGGAACCACCCATTGGATCTGAGCAGAACAAGCGCATCCGTTACAGCTGGAGTTATCTCGCACCACTGGGTCCTGTGGCACCAGCAGCGATATCCGGCGAACCCAGTCGAAACGCCACAATCCGCGTTGAAGGACAACTGGAGATCCAGGACGACCGTTCTTTCGCTCTGGTGAACGTCTCCGCCATGACGGCCGAAGGAAGCGAAACGGCGCTGACCACATTGCGCGACAGAGCATCCGGGACGTGTCGTGAGCGACGCTGAGGATCTGCTGGCCAGAGCCCGCCAGGCTGCCGAACAGGCCCATTGCCCCTATTCGAACTTCCATGTGGGAGCAGCGGTGCGTTGCACGGATGGCACGGTTGTGAGCGGCTGCAATGTGGAAAACGCCAGCTTTGGCCTCACGATCTGCGCTGAACGGGTCGCACTGTTCAGCTGTGTGGCCCAGGG
>CAJWIC010000182.1 GCA_913040905.1 uncultured Synechococcus sp.
CGCCAACCCTCCATGACACCATCCAGTTCAGTGTCAATCGCTTCGCGACGCTTTAACACCAGGCTGACCCGCTCCATCGCACTCCGGCGAATCTGTTCCTGGTCCCCCAGGAGGAGCAGCCGCGGCAGTTCCATACAGGCACTCAGTCCATTCAGCACCTGCTCAGCCGCTGTGATGGACGCCTTGAGATGGTCACGGACCTTGTCCGCCGTTTCAGCACCACGCTGCTGCAACTCACTGTCGAGCAGACCCTGCTGGGCCTGCTCGAGATCAGCAGCACTGGCATCCAGCGCTTCGCGCCAGTGCTGCATCAGGCTGGATAACGCCTGATCGAGCACGGTTTCCATGGCCGGATCGGCCTGAACAGCGGCTTTTTGATCGGAAACCTGGCCGAGAACGAGCAATGCCAGCTCTCGGGCCAGGGAACGGGAGGACATGACTCAGCTGGAGGGGGATGCGGACGCCCGTAATTGGGCAATCAGACTGGAAAAACTGCGGTTCACCGGAGCTTCACGATCGTCGGGATTGACGATGCCGGCGGAAATAATCGTGCGGAAGGCCTCTTCCACCGAGATGTTGAGCTCCCGGACGGAAGGTTCCGGAACCAGGGTGTACCAGCCCGTTGTGGGATTGGGAGCGGTGGGAATGAACACACTCAGGAGAGGTTGATCAAGGTCTGACCGCAGGGAAGGACCCACCTCTCCGGTGACAAAACCGACACTGAACAGGCCTTCACGGGGGTATTCGACCAGAACAACCCTGCGGAAACGGGTTGAATTGTCCCGCAGGACGGTTTCCAGCAGCTGCTTGAGCGTTTTGTAGACGGATCCCGCCAAGGGGATGCGACTGAGCGTGCCCTCTCCGAACTCCAGCAACCATCGTCCGACGATGTTGCGGGCCATCAGCCCGATCAACAAAATCCCAAGCAACGGAACCGTCAGTCCCAGGGCCAGATTGATCAGATCCTGAAGCAGAGGGTTCAGGGTGATGAACGGGTTGAACTGCTTCGGGATCGAGGTCAGAAACGCCAGAACGAAGCGGCTGACGATGGTGGACAGCCAGATGGTGGTGGCCAGTGGAATCACCACCAGCAACCCTGCGATCAGATCATTTTTGAGATCCTGCCGAAGCCTTGCCGACAACGGCAGATCCGGCCTGGGTGTGGACTGGACCAAGAAGCCTCTGTGTCCGGGTTTTGGAACGTCAGACCAACCTAACCAGCAGTCAGAGCACTGCTGTAAGGGCAAGCAGGGTGAACGCCAACGCCAGAACCGCAGCCGTTGCCGTTCCACCGATGAACCGCTGGCGCGATTCACGACTTTTCTGATCCTCAAAACGTTTCAGCTGGGATTGCATCTGATCGATCTGCTCATCAACCATCGCCAGAGCCGCCCGCCGCTTGTCGTCCTCAGTGGCATCAGCAGCCAGTTGTCCCGCCTGGGCCAGTTGTTCCCCGAGCGCCGCAACCTGCTGCTCATCCTCTCGGAACTGTCGGGCCTCCTTGATCGCCAGACGGCCCTGTTCGAGGTTCTGATGCTGGTTCGTCTCACCTGCATCCTGCGACAGGGATAAGGGCAGAGCAGCAATCATCCCGGCAGCCAGAAGAGCCGAACAGCCGCAAACAATCCAACGCAACGGGGTACGACGCCGCTGCGGATGATCGAGCCGCGAGGCGATCAGGGTGATCAACAAACCCAGGAAACCCAACGGAGCCAGAGCCACGAGAGGACCGGTCAACTGGGGAGGCCGACTGGTATCAGACCAATCGATCCCGACAACCACCGCAGCCATCTGCAGAACGAGGACCACAATGAGGGTGAGACCCAGCCAACGCAACAGCGACGCCAGGCGGAAATCAGACTCACCCATCGGGGCTTGGGACACCTGAAAATGTCAGTGCTGAGCGGAGTTTAAGGGCGATGCCTGGGCTGCCAACCCCACCTCCGGACCCCCTCAGTGAAGCCCTGCGTGACCGTGCAAGGGCCGAAGGATTTGATCCGGTGGGCATTGCTCGCATTCCTGGAAGCCCGCGAATGCAGCTGCGCACGGAGGCCCTGCAGCGGTGGCTGAACGCCGGATACCAAGCCGATATGGGCTGGATGGCCGCACCGCGTCGCCTGGACCCCCGAGGGCTGCTCGACAACGCCCAAAGCCTGCTGGCGGTGGGACTCAACTACTACGTGGACCGACAACCGGCCCCCGGAAGCCTGAAGGTCGCCCGCTACGGCTGGGGTCGCGATTACCACCGCGTGGTGGATCAGCGGCTGCGTCGGGTCGGACGATGGCTGTCGGAACAACGCCCTGACTGCCAGTGGAGGGTCTGCGTGGATGCGACTCCACTGCTGGATAAGGCCTGGGCCGAAGAGGCGGGTCTGGGCTGGATCGGAAAGCACAGCAACGTGATCCACAACCACCGGGGCTCCTGGATGGTGATCGGCCATCTGCTGACCACCGAACCCCTGGAGCCGAATGAACCATCCCGGAGCCTCTGCGGGCGCTGCACCGCCTGCATCGAAGCCTGTCCGACCGATGCCATCCGGGAACCATTCGTGGTGGATGCGCGGCGATGCCTGGCGTTTCACACCATTGAGAACAGACAGCCGGAACTCCCCGCTGCGATTGCCAATTCCCTCGGACCCTGGGTGGCCGGCTGCGACATCTGCCAGGACGTGTGCCCCTGGAATCAGGGCCCACTGCCCAGCAGCACCGACCCGGAACTGCAACCACGACCCTGGTTGATGGATCTCAGCAACAGCGAGGTTCAAACATGGGATGACGCCACCTGGGACAACAACCTTCGCGGCTCCGCCCTGCGACGGATCAAACCCTGGATGTGGCGCCGCAACGCCAAAGCAGCACATCCAGAACCCAGCTCTAGCCTTTGACCACTGAGCAGCCGCTATGAAGGCCACGTTTGGGACCCGTCGTCGGATCGCCGTCGCCCTGCTCACCCTGGGAGCCATGGCCACGGTGCTCCCGGCCCATGCGGTCGTTCCCACCGTCTACGTCCCGACGTCAAGCGAGCTGAAAGGTTCGTCGATCGGAATCGGTCGAACGGCGGCCCAGCTGCTGCAGATGGGGCAAGCGCAGGAAGCCGCTCAACTGGCGGC
>CAJWIC010000183.1 GCA_913040905.1 uncultured Synechococcus sp.
GGGACGCCCCAGGGCGTGGCCGAGCAGGGGCGGATCCAGATGAGAGCCGTGGTTGGAGGCCACCACGAGGGGGCCGTCCTTCGGGACATGCTCGAGGCCCAACGTGCTGCCGCGGAACAAGCCGCGGAACAGCGGAAAAACCACCAGAGCACTCACCAGTCGATAGGTGAAGCTCGGCTTGGGTGCCGGGATGATCGGTGCGCTGCTCACTGGCCCAGGTCAGCTGCACCGGCGATCTGGGCGGTGGTGACGCCCTTCATGCTTCGTTTGGCCAGGCCGCTGAGAACGTTGCCTGGTCCGATCTCCACCAGGGTGTCAATTCCTGTTTCGGTCATCGCCGTCATCGTTTCTCTCCAGCGCACACCGTTGGTCATCTGCTGTTTCAGCCGTTGCTTCAGAACGTCGGCGCTGCTGGTTGCGCTGGGTTCGCTGTTGCTGAGCACCGGCATGCGGGCATCGCGGAAGCTGACGCCCTCGAGAGCGGCGGCGAACTGCTCCGCGGCTTCAGCCATGAAGGGGGAATGGAAGGCACCGGATACAGCCAGTGGAATCGCCCGTTTGCATTTGAGTTGCTCGCTCACCTTGCCGACGGCCTCGGGCTGTCCAGAGATCACCACCTGGGCTTCGCTGTTGTCGTTGGCGATGCTCACGCCATCAATGCTGTCCACCAGCTCGTTCAGCTGATCCCGGTCAAAACCAATCACGGCGGTCATGGCGCCACCTCCCGCGGCCGCCATGAGCTCGGAACGGGTTTTCATCAGCTTCAGACCTGTTTCCAGGTCAAACACCCCCGCGGCGTAAAGGGCGACAAGTTCACCGAGGCTGTGGCCGGCGACAACGGAGGCTTCGCGGCCCTGCTCGCGCAGGTTGTCCACCAGCAGCGACTCCACCACAAACAGTGCCGGTTGTGTGTTGCGGGTGTCGTTGAGTTCATCGGGCCCGTCTCCGCCACCGCTTTCTCCACGGCAGATCGCCAGCAGGTCCCGGCCCAGCAGTTCGGAAGCCAGTGAGAAGCGCTCCCTGGCGCCACCCATACTCAGCAACTCATCTGCCATGCCCACCTTCTGTGAGCCTTGACCGGGGAAGACCCAGGCGATCGCCATGTTCGTCTCGTTCTGTCCGAGCCGGAGATTACGCGGGGCCGCTCCAGCGCAGCAGTGCGGCTCCCCAGCTCAGTCCTGCACCGAAGCCACTGCTGGCGATGCGATGACCCGGTTGGATTCGGCCGTCGCGCACCGCTTCATCCAGCATCAGGGGGATGGTGGCGGCCGAGGTGTTGCCGTATTGGCTGAGATTGCTCAGCACCTTGTCGTGGGGAATGGAGAACCGGTCGGCCACGGCATCGAGAATGCGCTGATTCGCCTGGTGCAACAGCAACCAGTCGAGACTGTCAGGGCTTGTTCCGGTCTGTTCGAGCAGTCGCGCCAGGATCGCCGGCACCTCACGAACGGCGAACTTGTACACCTCCTGGCCATTCATCTGAATCGGTTGGAAGCCACCGCGTTGATGGCTGGCATTCGCCACCAGAGGGGCGTGGTCGCTGACCTGAGGCAGCTGCAGCACCTGGCCGCGGCTGCCATCCGAGCGCAGCAGGAAGCCCTTCAGATCATCGTGGCCATCGTCTGAAGCCTCGATCACCACGGCCGCTGCGGCATCGCCGAACAGCACGCACGACCGCCGGTCGTCCCAGTCCACCCAGCGACTGAGTTGATCGGCGCCCACCACCAACACCCGTTGCATGGCACCGGTTCGCAGGTATTGGCTGGCGGTCACCAGGGCGAACAAAAAGCCACTGCAAGCGGCCGTGAGATCAAAGGCCACGGCGTTGCTTGCTCCGATGCGCGCCTGCAGCTGCGGGGCTGAGCCGAACAGATCGTCGGGTGTGGAGGTGGCCAGCAGAATCAGATCCAGGCTGTCGGCCTGCCATCCCGCCATCGCCAGGGCCCGCTCGGAAGCCAGGCCACAGAGTTCCCCCAGGGATTCCAGTTCCCCCACCACACGTCTGGCACCGATGCCGGTGCGGCTGCGGATCCAGTCATCGCTGGTCTCCACCCGTTCACCAAGCTCAATGTTGCTGATGGCGCGGGATGGTGTGGCACTGCCGCATCCCCGCAGTACCACTCCGGCGGTCCTGGGGGTCTGCTCGGGCAAAGCGATGGATCAAGACGTGGCGTCAGTCAATCACAACCGCTCTGGAGCGCTGCCAGATCCTCCATCACACCGTGGCTGGCGGCCGAGTGGGCGATGCGGAGGGCGCTGACCACCGAGAGGGCCTTGCTGCTGCCGTGGCCGATCACGGCAACACCGTTGACGCCCAGCAACAGGGCGCCGCCGTGTTCAGCGTGGTCCAGGCGCTTTTTGATGCGTCGCAGGTTGCTGCGCAGGAAGGCTGACCCCACCTTGCCGCGGCGGCCCCGGGGCAATTCCGCGCGCAGAACACCCAGCAGCACGCTGCCCACCGACTCGAGAAATTTCAGCAGCACATTGCCGGTGAAGCCATCGCAGACGACAACGTCAAATTCGCCCGACAGCACATCGCGCCCCTCGCAGTTGCCGGCAAAGTGGAGGCGCTTCTCCTCCTTGAGCAGTTCATAGGTCTTGAGTGAAAGGTCGTTGCCCTTGCACTCCTCTTCGCCGATGTTGAGCAGTCCAACGCGGGGACGCTCAACTTGAAGCACGTCCCGGCTGTAAATGTTCCCGAGCAGAGCGAACTGGTGCAGGTAGGTCGGCTTGCAGTCCATGTTGGCGCCGACATCCAGCACCAGCACGGGTTGGCTGGGGTCCTTGGTGGGGAACAGTGCTCCGATGGCAGGACGGTCGATGCCCTTGAGCCGACCCAGCCGGAAAATGGCGGAGGCCATCACAGCACCGGAGTTGCCAGCGGAATACACCGCCAGGGCGTCTCCCCGTTTCACCAGGTCCATCGCCACATTGATGCTGGCGTCGCGCTTGCGGCGAACGGCGGTGGCCTCGTCATCCATGCCGATGGAGGGACCGCTCGCCACCAGATCCAGATGGCCGGCGGCCTGGGCTGCCTCGAGCTGATCCTGCAGCCCTGCTTGCTGCGCTGCGGCCAAAACCCGCTCACGCT
>CAJWIC010000184.1 GCA_913040905.1 uncultured Synechococcus sp.
GCTTTCAACCACTCAGCCACCTCTCCAGCGGCCGTCCAAGAATACCAAGTGCCGGGCCATTGGTCAGATCTCGACACGAGGAAGGCGTTTCCGAAATCCGCAGAGGATTTCCCAGCTGATCGAGTCGCAATGTTGGGCCCAGTCCTGGGGGTGAATGCTCGCGTCACCATCCCGGCCCAGCAGGGTGACGGTGTCCCCAACCTTGATGTTGGGTCTGCTGCTGGCATCCAGCACGATCTGATCCATGGTGATTGAACCCACCTGGGGTAACGGACAGCCCTGGTGCAGGACATGGATCTTTCCGCTCAGGGCTCGGAGCACCCCATCGGCATAGCCGATTGCGACCACTGCCAGCCGGCTTTCTTGGGCGGTGATGTGTCGATGGCCGTAGCTCACGCCAGTTCCTGAGGGAACAGTCCGCACCAGACTGACTCTGGCTTTGACCGCCAGTGCCGGTTGCAAGGGCAGGTCTGCTCCGAGATGAGGGGCGGGGCGCTGACCGTACAGCGCCAGACCCACCCGAACCATGTCGAGATGGAGGGTGCTGTCACGCAGCGTGCCGGCCGAGTTCGCCAAGTGGCAGCAAAGACCCCTGCCTTGATCAGGGAGTGCCTGGATCACGGCATGGAGTCGTTGCTGCTGCAACTGGGTGGTCGCATCGTTCTCGACATCGGCACAGGCCAGATGGCTGTACAGCCCCACGAGCCGAAGGTGAGGCATCGAGCGGATCTGCTCAACCAACGCGGCGCCCGTGCACCAATCCGCCCCGAGGCGACTCATGCCGGTGTCCACTTTCAATTGCACCGGAAAGGGGGGACCGCCCTGTTCCGCGCCGATTTGATTGCAGATGCTGGCCTCATCCAGGCTGCTGAGGGTCGGCATCAAGCGTTGCTGATGGCAGTGGACGAGGCCGTCCCGGCTGTGCAGGGCACTCAACAGCAGAATCGGTGCCGAAATGCCAGCCTCACGAAGTTCCATTCCCTCCTGGAGGGTGGCCACCCCGAGACTGCTGGCCCCTCCCTGCAGCGCGGCTCGTGCCACCGTCACGGCGCCATGGCCATAGCCATCGGCTTTGACGACTGCCATCAGCTGTGTTCCAGGCTTCAGGTGGCGGAGCAGGAAACGGACATTGCACTCGACCGCCGCCGGGCTCACTTCCACCCAGGCCCTCTGGAATGGATTCAGTTCCGACATGACCGCAGGGTGTTCAGCTTGACCAAATCAGATCGGATGTGCTCGTTAGCATGCCGAAGAACGAGGGAGCTGGCATGGGACAGGTTCTTGTCCTCAACGCTTCCTACGAGCCGCTGAACATCACGACATGGCGTCGCGCCATGGTGATGATGATCAAGGGCAAAGCTGAAAGTCTGGAACAGGACACCACGCGGGAGATCCGGCGTGGAACTCACCTGCCCACTGTGATCCGGCTACGGCAATACGTGCATGTTCCGTTCCGACAGCTGCCATTAACCCGTCGCAACCTTTACCAACGCGATCACCAGACCTGTCAGTACTGCGGTGCTCGCGATCAGCCCCTTTCTGTCGACCACGTCGTACCGCGAAGTCGAGGTGGGTCTGATACCTGGGAGAACGTGACGACTGCCTGCCTCAGCTGCAACGTGCGGAAGGGCAATCGCACGCCGAAGGAGGCGGGTATGCCGTTGCATCGTGCTCCGCATCGCCCGCTGAGCAGCTTCAGTTTTGAAGCCACCCGCCACATTCACTCGGGCCGTCATCGCGAATGGGCGAAATATGTGATCGGGGTCTGAGGTTCAGGCGTCACTCTGCTGGCTGAGTGCTTCAAGCTTGCAGCGTTGTTCTTCGGCGATGCACGCTCCGATCAGATCATCGAGCTGACCATCGAGAACGGGGTCCAGGGAAAAATTCCGCCCCAGGCGGTGATCTGTGGTGCGGTTGTCCTTGTAGTTGTAAGTGCGGATTTTTTCAGAGCGATCGCCGCTGCCGACCTGGGCTCTGCGGTCGCTGCTTTCTCGGGCCGCTGCTTCCTGCTGCTCCCGTTCCAGCAATTTGGCTCTGAGAATCTCCAATGCACGCTCCCGGTTCTGCAGCTGAGAGCGCTCCTGGGTGCAGAACACGCGAATGCCGGTGGGCTTATGCAGGAGGTCGACCGCTGTCTCCACTTTGTTGACGTTCTGGCCGCCGGCTCCTCCAGATCGGGCGGTACTGATCTCGAGATCCTTTGGATCGAGCTGGACCTCCACGGCGTCAGCTTCCGGCATCACCGCAACCGTGGCGGTGGAGGTATGGACACGGCCCTGGGATTCCGTGGCTGGCACCCGCTGGACCCGATGGACGCCGGCTTCGAACTTCAGCTGGCTGAAGACACTGTCACCTTTGACCGAAAGGATCAGTTCACGAAATCCGCCCAGGTCAGCCTCGTTGCTGCTGACCGGTTGGACATTCCACCCGAGTTTCTGGCTGTAGCGCTCGTACATGCGTGCCAGATCTCCGGCCCAGAGGCAGGCTTCATCGCCGCCTGCACCAGCGCGAATCTCCAGCATCACACTGCGCTCGTCTCGCGGATCCCGTGGCAGCAAAGCCACGGTGAGTCGCTGAACCAAGTCAGCCTGACGATCCGTTAAATCGTTCAGCTCCTCCTGCGCCAAGCCTTCCATCTCGGCATCACCACGGCTGTCCTTCAGCAGCTGGCGGGCCTGATCAAGTTCCGTCTGAACAGACTGAAGCGTCTCGTAATCGAGAACGAGGGGCTCCAAGCGTGATCGCTCTCTGGCGATCGCCTCCAGACGCTTCGGGTCGGAAGCCACATCAGGATCAGCCAGCTGCCGCTCAAGATTGCGGAAGCTGGCTGTGGCGGTTTCAAGCCGCGCGGTCAGTGTCGAGGCGTCCATGCCCCGGCCTCACACAAGCTCAGGCTTTGTCCTCGGACTTCTTCTTGCCCATGCCGTACTTCTTCATGAAGCGATCCACACGACCCTCGGTATCAAGGATCTTCTGGGTGCCAGTGAAGAAGGGGTGGTTGCCACTCCAGACGTCGACGTGAATCTCCGGCTGGGTGGCGCCGGTGGTCATCACCACTTCGCCGTTGCAGATCACCT